>NZ_JBYLSD010000002.1:0-205480 GCF_057767225.1 Gordonia sp. 11cp
TGGGGCCGGTGTCGACTCCGCACTCGAGGTGACCTTTTTGGTCCCGACGGACAGGCCCGCCTCACGCAGCAAGGTTTTACCTTTGGCTGCGCTGATCTCCACCAGCTCGGCCGCGCCACTAACACTTCCTACCCGCTCGGCGATCGCGGCGAGCGCGGTGGCTTTCGCCTTCGCTGACCGTTCGGTAATCACTCGCAGTTCCGCTTCGGCAGCGGCGAGTTCGGAGTCGGCTTGCAGGAACTCGGCGATGTTGGCCTCGTTGGCTTCCATCACCCGCAACTCAGCTTCGAGTCTGCGTTCGAGTTTCGCGCGTTCCTCGGCTCGACGCGTCTCCAACGCCCCGAGGGTTCGTTTGCGCGCAGCAGCGCGCGCCTGACTGGCAGTGAGTTTTGAATTGTTCGACGGCATACCAGCCACGATAACGCCGGCCAACGCCCCCTCGCCACCGCCACACGCCCGTTCTCGGTGCACGTTTCACCCTCACTCCCCCTCAACCTCGCCACCGTTTCCGCGTTCCCAGTCCCACCCCTCAGCCTTCTCACCTGCACCAACACCCCTGCGCCACCACTTTCCACACCACCTCCCCCGATCTGCAAAATCAGATAACTCCCACACACCTCTTGCATTCTGGATTCGTCCGACGAAATTAATGTGCCAGAATGCAGCCATGGCCGGTGCCGGGGCGTGCGATCACTGCGGTGGTGTGCTGCCCGGAGACGGCGCGCGGCGACGCGGTCGGCCGCGCCGCTGGTGCTCGGATGAGTGCCGCCGCGCAGCGTGGGTCCGCCGCCACGACCGGCCCGCCACGGCGGGGGTCACCGCTCAGGATGCGGTGGCGCAGGTGCTGGCCTCCCCCACCGCCACCGCGGAACTTCTCGGGACGCTGGCCGAGCGGATCGAGGGCGGCGACGAGGTCGCCAGCGGAGTCATTGCCGAGCTGGTCCGGGCGCACCGCGCGAGCGTCCATGCGGTGATCCGGACCAACGAGTTGCGCCCGTTCCGACGGTGATTCGGCCGTGACCGCCACCATCCACAAGCTCACCGCCGGCGACGGTTATGAGTACTTGACCAAATCCGTTGCGGCGATGGATGCCACCGACAAGGGGCGGGTGACGCTGGCCGACTATTACAGCGCCAAAGGCGATTCCCCGGGCCAGTGGATCGGGTCCGGGCTGGCCGGATTGAGCGATGTCGGGGCCGGGCTGGAGGTGTCGGAGCAGCTGGTCGACAAGCGCACCGTCGAGGCCGGGTCGATGGTGTCGGCGGCGCAGATGAAGGCCTTGTTCGGCGAGGGCCGCCACCCCAACGCCACCGCGATCGAACAGCACGCCGTGGCGTCCTCGGACTGCCGAACGGCCGAGGCGTTGGCGGCGACGAAACTGGGCAACGCCTACGCCGTCTACAACGAATTCCCGGAGTTCCTACAGGAACTCGCGGTGGTGTTCCGCGACCACAATCTCGCCCGCGGCGAGCGGTGGGATGCGGTCATCGATGACGACACCCGGGCGGCGTTGCGCACCGAGTTGGGCCGCGAGCGATTCACGAAAACCTACCGGCGCCCGCCGCGTGATTCGCGCGAGCTCTCGGGGTTCATCGCGCAGGAAAGCCGCCGGCGTCAGTCGGCGGTGGCTGGCTACGACATGACGTTCAGTCCGGTGAAATCGGTGTCGGCGTTGTGGGCGGTCGCGCCGCTGCCGATGGCCGAGAAGATCGAGGCCGCCCACCGTCAGGCGGTCGCCGATGCACTGGCGTTCATCGAGCGGGAAGCGTGCCTGTCGCGGTTGGGAACCGACGGCATCGCCCAGGTCGACACTGACGGTCTGATCGCCGCAGCGTTCACCCACCGCGACTCCCGCGCCGGGGACCCAGACCTACACACCCACGTCGCCATCTCCAATAAGGTGCGGGTGCGTGACGCCGCCGGGATCACCCGGTGGATGGCCCTGGACGGCACCCCGTTGTTCAAGGCCACCGTGTCCGCGTCGGAGGTGTACAACTCGCGCATCGAGCTCTACCTCCAGCGCGATCTCGGTGTCTCGTTCAGCGAACGACACCAGACCGATGCACGGAAACGACCGGTCCGCGAAATCGACGGTGTGTCCACCGAACTGATGGCGCAGTGGTCGTCGCGGCGCGCGGCGATCGAAGACCGCATCGGTGAACTGTCGAAGCAGTTTCACGCCGATCACGGCCGCGAACCCACCACCGGTGAGGCCTTCGATCTGGCCCAGCAAGCCACCCTGGACACCCGCGAAGCCAAACACGAACCCCGCTCCTATGCCGAGCAACGCCAGGCGTGGCGGGCCGATGCGCGGCGCATCCTCGGCGGGGATCGGGCGATCAGCGACCTCGTGCACGAGGCCACCCATCCACGCCCCCGCACCCGTGAGCATCCGGAGTTCACCGACGAGCTGTGCACCGACCTCGCCGATGCGTGCATCGAGAACATCTCGGCCACCCGCGCCCGCTGGCAGCGTCCGCATCTTCGCGCCGAAGCCGAACGTCAACTGCGTGCACGCGACTTCGCCGGCATCACCGACACCGACGAACTCGCCGCCGCGGTCGAGCGCATCGTCGACACCGCACTGGCCGCCGACACCAGCGTCGCGGTGTCCTCTGACGCCCTCGGCGGCGACCTCAACGAACCCGAGGTGTTGCGTCGCGCGAACGGCGAATCAGTGTTCGTGCGCCACGACGTCGCCCTACACACCAGCACCGAGATCCTCGCCGCCGAACACCGCATCGTGGCCGCCGCCAAACGCACCGACGGCCGCCGCCTCGACGAGACCACCGTCGACATCGCATTGCTCGAGCAAGCCGCCAACGGCCGCGAACTCAACGCCGGCCAAGCCGCCATGGTGCGCGAACTGGCCACCTCCGGGCGCCGCGTGCAACTGGTGCTGGCGCCCGCCGGTACCGGTAAAACCACCGCCATGCGCACCCTCGCCCGGGCGTGGACCGACAGCGGCGGAACCCTCATCGGACTGGCCCCCACCGCCGCCGCAGCCGCGGTACTGCGTGAAGAACTCGACACCACCACCGACACCGCCGCCAAGCTCGTCCAACTCGCCCAAGCCAGCCGCGACCGCGCCCTGGCCGCGACGCCGCCCTCGCGCACCGTCGGCAATCCTGAGCTCGCGGCGAAGGTGGCCGCGGCACAGATGAAGCTGGCCGACCCCGGGTATCACGCACCCAAGGAACCGGACTGGTTCACCCGCATCGGACCCGACACCCTCGTCGTTGTCGACGAGGCCGGAATGGCCTCGACCGCCGACCTCGATGAGGTGATCCGGTGCGTAGCCGCCCGCGGTGGCAGTGTGCGGCTGGTCGGCGACGACCAACAGCTCGCCTCCATCTCGGCCGGCGGTGTGCTGCGCGACGTCGCCCACGAAACCGGCGCTCTCACCCTGAGCCAGGTGGTGCGGTTCTCCGACGCCGCCGAGGGTGCGGCGTCGCTGGCGCTGCGCGACGGTGACCCTGCCGCGCTCGGTTTCTACGCCGACCACGGCCGCATCCACGTCGAGTCTGACGCCGTGGCCGCCGATGACGCCTACCTGGCCTGGTTGGGTGACCGCGCCGCCGGACGCGACACGGTCATGCTCGCCGCCACCCGCGACACCGTCAACGCCCTCAACGAACGCGCCCGCGCCGACCGTCTCGCCGGCATCGACCCCCGCCTCCGCGGCCCCGAGCTGCGCCTGTCTGATGGCCTGGCCGCCAGCGTCGGCGACATCATCAGCACCCGCAGCAACCGCCGGGATCTGCGCCTGTCGGCCACCGACTGGGTCCGCAACGGCGACCGGTGGCGGGTCACCCACATCGGCGCCGACGGCACCCTCACCGCCGCGCACCTCGACCTCAACCGGCACGTGCAGCTCCCCGCTGACTACGTCGCCGAACACACCACCCTCGGCTACGCCTCCACCATCCACGCCGCCCAGGGCATGACCGCCGACACCTGCCACGTCATCGGCTCCGACGCCCTGGACCGCCAGCTGCTCTACGTCGCGATGACCCGCGGCCGCCACGGCAACCACATCTACCTGCCCACCACCGAAACCGACCCGCACAACGCCACCACCCCCAAAGCCCGCCACCCCCAGACCGGGCTGGAAACCCTGGCCGCGATCCTCGGCCGCGACGGCACCCAGCAGTCGGCGACCACCGCTCAACGCGACGCCGTCGACCCGTTCCTGCGTCTGTCCCGGGCCGCCGCGGCCTACGACCACGCCCTCGGTGCGGCTGCCGAATACACCCTCGGCGCCACAGCGCTGCGCGACCTCGAACACGACGCCGACACCCTCTACAGCACCCACACCGGCACCCCCGCCGGCACACTGACCACGTGCGCAGCCTGGCCCACCCTGCGCACCCACCTCGCCACGCTGGCCCTCGGTGGCGACGACCCGATCGCGCGGCTGCACGCAGCGATCACCCACCGCGAACTGGCCACCGCCGCCGACCCGGCCGCCGTGCTCGACTGGCGGCTGGACCCCACCCAGCAACACTCCGCAGGCGGCGGACCCCTGCCCTGGCTGCCGCGCATACCCGCCGGGTTCGACGACCCCCAATGGGCGCCCTACCTCACCCGCCGCAGCACCCTCGTCACCGACCTCGCCGCCGCCGTCACCGAACGCGCCCACGCCTGGGACGCCACCACCGCCCCCGTGTGGGTGCGCCCGCTGCTGCTGGCTGACGCCGAACGCGGCGGCGAGCTCGTCGCCGAACTCGCCGTGTTCCGCGCCGCCCGCGGCGTCGACGACACCGACCGGCGTCCCGCCGGACCACGACCAGATTCCATCGCCCTGGCGCGGCGCCACGCCGCGCTCACCGAGCGCGCCGACGCCCTGGTCACCACCACCGCCGAGGCCGCCCGCTACGCCGACCTCGCCCGCGACCTCGACCCCCACCTGCTCGCCGACCCGTACTGGCCCGAACTCGCCGACCACCTGTCACTGGCCGCCCGCGCCGGCCTCGACGTGCACGCCCTGGCCCGCGACGCCCTCGCCGACAACCCGCTTCCCACCGAAATGCCCGCCGCCGCACTGTGGTGGCGGCTGTCCGGTGAGTTGGCTCCCGCCGCGGCCGAGGCCACCAACACCGGACTGCGCCCCGACTGGGCCGACGCTCTCGTCGGGATCGTCGGGGACCGGGCCGCCGAAGCGATCCTCACCGACCGCGCTTGGCCCGCACTCGTGGCCGCGGTCAGCGCCGCCGACCCTGCCCAGTGGACCCCCCACGAGCTGCTCGACCTCGCCGACACCCTGCTCCACAGCGGCGCCGACGACGACCACACCGTCCGCCTCGATGAGTACGCCCGCCTGCTCACCTGGCGGGTCGAACTGCTCGTCACCCACAGCAGCCACGCCACCGACACCACCCCACTACCGCCGGCACCGCCCACCCCTGAAGACGAAGCCGCCGCCGAAGCCGCAGCCGAAGCCGCCGGACTGGCCGACCCCTGGGCCGACACCCTCACCGGCCAGCCCGGCAACGACCTCGACGAGAACGTCGGCGTTGACGAGGACTACCTCGCCGCGCTCACCGCCACCGAACCGCCGCCGGAAACTGGCGTCGATGTCCTCGATCCGGACGACCTCGACCGCTACGAGGATCTGGACTTCGACGAGTTCGCCGCTGACGTCGTTGCTGCTGCACCTGATCGCTTCGCCGCGCCGACCGACCTCGCCGAATGCATCGCGCTGCGTTACGAACTCACCGCCCAACTCGCCGAACTCGGCACCGACATGGCGCAGCTGCGCGAGGCGATCAACGCCGGCACCAGCGCCCACCAGCAGGCCATGGGCCCGCATGTCTTGGCGTTGCGCGCGGCTGCCGACCACCAGTTCGCCGCGGCCGCCGACACCGCCGGGCATCACCACGACCTGATGATGGCCGAACAACTCATCGAAGACCTCACCAACCAGGGAGCCGCCCTGCGCCGCACCGCCGCCCAGCTCCGCGCCGCCGACACCACCGACCTCGACCCCCTCAGCGACGACGAAGCACCCGACCTCGCCGCGCTACGCGCCGAGGCCGATGCCACCGCCCTGGACTGGCGCATCACCGCCGCGACCGCCGACCGCGACGCCCTCGCCGCCGTCTACGACGACGCCAACGCCCGCCTCGAGACCGCGATCGCCGAATCCGGCGGTGTCCGCGTCACCGACACCGACGTCGAACTCATGCGCCTGCAAGCCATTGAACTCGACGAACTCAACCTCGCCGACCTGCGCGCCCGCCGCGCCGACCTCACGACCCGCATCTACCGAATCGACAACCGCCTCAACCACGTTCACGCCCTCACCCACACCGCTCACCACCACCGCGACACCTACCTCATGCCCACCACGGCCACCGGGCCCGTCGCTACCCCCGACGCGGTCACGCCGTCGACGACGCAACCCGCCGCCGAAGCGACCGCCACCGCGGTCGCCGAACCGGCGGCCGACGCCGAGCTGCGTGACTGGCTCCACCAGGACCCGCTCCGCGCCATGAGCGACGACCAGCTCACCGCGCACCTACGCACCCTCACCCGCCGCCACACCATCGCCGTCGACGATCTGAGGACCAGCCGACCAGCGCCCGAGCGGACGCCGCGGGTGCGCGCCGACCACGCCGAACTCGCAGAGACCGTCGACCGCATCACCACCGCACGCACCGCCGGCCACGCCCTCGCCGCTGCCGCCGCCCGCGTCGCCGACGCGCGCGCCGCGCTGGCGGGGTTGCCACCGGCCGGGCGCGGACGCAAAGCACGCGCCGAGCACGACCAACACCACCAGCGCCTCGCCGAGGCGGTCGCCGCGGCCGAGCGCCAGCACCAGCACCTCGTCGCCGCCCACGAACAGACCCGCCGAGCCGTCGGTGTTCCCGAACACCAATGGGACGAATTGACCACCCGCGCCACCGACACCGCTACGCTCGCAAGCGAACTGAATGCGGCCGAACATGCCGACGCCCGCGCCCGCCAGCTCCACCAGAAAGCCATCGACGACCGCGACGCCGCAGCCGCCGCCATCGCCCACGCCCGAGCCGAAATAGCCCGCCGCCACGACCTTCCCGGCGAGGCCCGAGCCGTAGAAGACTCCATCCGCAAGGCGCACGGCAACACCGGAGATCAAGCCGAACCTGCGCCCGTCCCTTCGCCGTCGGTCGCGCTGCCACCCCGCCCCAACGACCTACCGCCGGACACTGCGCAACGCCGGGACTCCGGATACGACATCTGAGCAGACCCGTTGAGCGCGCTGATGTAGGCGTCAACAGTGTCTCCGCACGTGTGCGGTGGCACGCGTGGTCGCGTGTCTTCGATGGGGCGAGGTGGCTTGTCCCCTGATGAGACGGTTATGCGGTTGCCCACTGCGATCGCGCTCCGGCCCTGCTAGATTCACTCCAGTTCGAGCCAGGAGGGCTTCGTGAAACGTGCAATTCAGACTCTCGCCTTGGCGTCAGCTCTTGTCTTTTCATTGGTAGCCTGCGGCGGATCATCCGGCGACGGTGTAAGTCCGTCAGGGGTCGTGCAAGGGGGCCAGAAGGATGCCGAGGCCAGGGAAACTTGCGCGGATGCACGGTTGGAGCAGAACCTAAGCCTGACCGAGTACCGAGCGGCACGTTTCGACTACCACCTATCTCAGGTCCTTCATTACAAGATTGGCCCCGAGTCCGAGGCCCACATCTCTGCACAGCAGCTTCTCGAAGGTGAATTACCCCTTGAGGAGTTCGTCGACCTCACACCTCCTGGCGGACAGGGAAAATACGCCCGCGTAACCTGTCTCCATCTGCATATGAAGGATCAGTTCATCCGAATGGAGATTCCGACCTCGCTGATTTCGCTCGGTTACCTGGATTGTTCAGTCATGAAAGCCGGCGCTGAGCAGTCGTCATCGGACGATAGCTATTCAACATTGCCGCCGGAGGCTGTCGAGGCAATAGAAACAATGGAGTCACTAAAAGAACAGGCCGACAGTCTCTTTGGTGGAGCACGGCTCCGCGCTCAGGAGTTCCTATGCCCTCAACTGCCGGCGTAGCTGTATCGATCGCACCCTCCTGGCGAGGACGGGAACTGCTGCGTCGTTGGGCGGCGGTCGGTGTCTGTGCCTTGGCACTTGTGTCAACGGGCTGTAGCGATCCGAACGGTGGTAGGTCAGGCGAGTCGCAGTCGCGCTCCGAGGGCGAGGTCATCGTCACTGAACGTGGCTTCGAAACGTCGGTCGAAGGAGTCACGGTTGCCGGCCGGGCTGCCGTTGCCCCGGTAGGAACACTGGTAGACGTGTCAGCGGCGGCGGGAACTCTCCCTGCTGGATGGGAAGAGTTTGCGACCCTCGCGGGCACCGGGGTTCGTGTCTCACTTGGTAAAGACAGGCAGCCGCAGGCACCGATCGAGCTGTCGTTCGAGAATGTAGAGGCTGGCGAAGACGTGTTCGTCTTGAGCAGATCGTCCGACGGCGCAACGGAACTACTTGATCGCCCCACCAGCGGGCCCCTGGTGGTTACCACCGACCACCTGTCCGATTTCTGGCCGATAGTGTTAAAGGTCAACGACTTCATCGACTCAATGTTCAGTTCGGCGAGCGCAGCGATCGAGTTGTCGACCCCTCAACCGGAGTGCTTTGTGCGCGACGGCAACTACGTCGAGTTGTCGGCCCGAGTCAGCCCAGTGGCCGGCGACGCGGTTTGGCCGTGCCTCGAGCGAGCGGGGAACGCCGGAGTCGCGCTCAAGATCGCCTCCAACAGCGCAACCGCCTGGACCGTTGAAACTTCGTCGACGACATGGGCGGCGACGACCCCTGCAACGGCGTTCACCGCAGCGAACACTGTCGCGCAAGCCGTCTGGTCCTCCCTTGTAGTCGATGACCGCGAGCGGACTGCGCTCCTCCTACCTGGCGAATCTACGGGCTTCACAACCCCTCAGCTGACCCCGTCCACATTCACGATGACCGTGGACGCCCCGATGTCGCAGGTCCGCACCATAGCGCTTGCCCTCGACATCCTCCTCCCTCAAGAGATAATGGAGGTTGTCGGCAGAGCTGAATGCATCCCCGACCTTGTTCGGTCGGGCCTCATCGACGAGGAGCCGAACGCGGCGGCGATCGGTGCGATCATTCGTTGTTTCGGCGATGTCGCCGGCGGAGCCGCAGGTGCCTTTCTCGGGTTGGTGGCGGCCGCCCCCGGTGCGTTATTCGCGCAATTCGAAGGACTCCTTCGCACGATAATCGGAACCGACGAACTCACATTCTCCGTGACCCCCGCCGGCAGCACCTACGTATCGACCTACGGCGGTGTATCCGTGGTCGACCCGACGACTGGCGAAGCTACCGAGATGAGCTCGGTGAACGTGTCACTCACGGACATCGCCTTCGTCGGGGATCAGTTGTACGGCATCTCCTTCACAACGCTGTACAAGCTCGACCCGGCGAGCGGGAAGACGGAGCCGATCGCGGAGCTAGAAGCCGGCGGCGCCAACTCGTTGATCTCGGACGGGAAGATCCTGTACGCGGCCACGCTGCACGGAGACCTGCTGACCATAGACCCCGCAAAGGGCGTCACAAAGTCAACGAGCATGGGAAGCGAGGTCACGTCGTCGGGCGACCTTGTCATTACAGAAGGAACGAGTGCGCTGATGACAGCAACAGGCGATGACGGAGACGTCCTGATGTCTGTGGACCTTGCCAGTGGACAGGCGCGCGTCATCGGGCCGTTAGGGGTGTCCCAGGTATACGGACTCGGGATCGTCGACGGAGAACTGTTGGCCATCACCGAGGGTGGCGACATCCTCACGGTTGACGCCGAGACCGGAACTAGTAGGCCGACGGGGCAAACGGTGGATGCGCGCGTGAGTGGGCTCGCCGTTGCACCGTGATACTGCGGACCTAATGCTCGGGCATGCGTCCGCATCACTACAAGGAAAACTATGAGATCGCCTCTTCCCTCGGCTGCAATCGCGGCCTGTCTTCTACTCGCCGCGTGTAGCGCAGACGGTCCAGAATCCTGGTTCGAGAACCTGGACTCCAACGGAGCAGTCACCGTTGAATCTCAACCGTCAACAGCATTTGAACAAAATGGCGGCGACGGCGATTTCTGCGGCACCATGCTCTATTACATACCAGACCTTCCAGCGGACGAACAGAACGATAAATATCTCTGGGACCTCGGAGATGGTTCGTCGGATGGACCGGACTGCACGCCGGCCATCGATTTCATGCGGACCGCGCTGGAGTCAGTGCATGAAGAATATTCAAAATGGGTTAATGGCGGCACCGTTCGCTTCCGAAATTACGATGCAGATTGTTCTCTTAACCGCGGATTGGCGTTGACCAGCAATTCGGCTTTAACCGATTCGATTGTATGCAATACCCATGGGAGCTTTCTAACCGGGCATCAATTCCGAGCAATAGTCAGAGATCCGTCTTCCGTCTGACCTCTATCGCACTGATCTGGAGCTCTACTTGCCATGAATGACAACCCGCACAATATCAACGGCCCACGGCCACCCTCACAGTTTCCCCCAGCGGAACCGCCCCGCAAGAACTTCTGGACCGCGAAGAACCTCGTCGTCGTCTCGGTCGCCGCAGTCGTCGTGCTCGTCGGTGGCTACTTCGCGATGCTCCAAGTCGCCGGTCTGATCGGAGCGGGGGCAGGAAAGATTGTCGCCGAGGACCTTCTGGAGGAGGAGCAGGGGGAAGGGGCTACATCGGATGATCCAGGCGGGGGTGGAAGTCCCACGACGACTCGAGCCGTTGGCCCCGGGCAGTACCGGGAGAGCCTCAACGAGTCTCTCGCGTATCTGTTCGAACGTCGGGATCAATCATCTGTAAAAGTAGACGAGACAATAGATGGATTGTACGGAACAGTACTGCCTGACGAGGATGATATCAGCGATCCCAATCTGTCACGTGCGCAAGCGATAGTTAATGCCCAAATTATCGACCTTTACACGGTCACTACCGCAACCGATAAGTCGGAGGCACGTAGTGCTGTCTCGGGTATTGTGTACCCAGGTAGCGCGGCTGAGAGAAAGCTATTAGCGGAGATCGATGAAGGGCTTCCGATCATCGAATCGTGGGTCATTGTTGCTGCGAGTGGAGTGTTCACTTCTGGCAGCTTCAGCGATACTTTCAAGATAGACGGTGGTGCAACGCAGCTTGTGCAACTCAAAAACGCCAACGGTGACATGTATCAGCGGGTGTTCCTAGAGTTCGAGAGCGCCGACGGCGAGTACGTGAGCAATATTATTATGGGCACCTTCGAGCCCGAGGATGACGACTACGTTGGCGACGTCACTAACTGGAAGCCGAAATCGAACTGAGTTGTCGGTTCAAGTCGCGGGCCGAGGCGACACATCATTGCGGGCGCCTCGACCCGAAACGCCACACCCGGCAAGGTTGCCGGTGCTGGTCGCCGACCAACTCACCGCGCACCTTGGACACCCCTCACCCGCCGCCACACCATCGCCGACGACGATCGGGACGGCGCAGCCGCCGCCCTCACCCGTGCGCGGGCCGAAGTAGCTCGCCGTCAGGCCCTCCCAGCGTTCCGAGCCATCGAAGACTTGCTCCGCGCGGCGGCATGGCGTCGCGGAAGCCCCGGCCCGAATTTGCGCCCGTCACTTGCGCGTCGACCGCGTTGTCGCCCCGAACCAACGATTCACAGCCGGACACGGCGCCACAAAGAGGCTCCCGACGCGACGTCTGAGCGCAGGTGCGAGCGGTCTAAGTCGTGATCCGGGCGACGGTCTCGCGGCCTGTGCCGGAGGACTGGCCAGCACCGCCCGCCCGATCGCACCGAACGACAGAGGGTCGCACAGGCAATTGCTGCGCGACCCTTTGTGTGGTCAGCGTCAGCGGACTTTACGTAGGTAGACGTCGCCGGTGGGGACGCCGCCGGCGAACAAGACACCTTTGTAACCGTGGGGTGTTTTGCGTAGTTCGATGCGGGAGTACCAGTGCGCGACTGGGTCGCCGGCGATCGAGACGATGCCGCCGTTGCGGGTCTGGGTTATGTGGCTGTTGGTGGCATTCCACGGCCCGACGCCGTAGATGTCTTGGAACAGACGGTTGCCGATCACTCGCGCGTTGGATTCCGGGTAGGGGATGACGCCGTACATGACCAGCTGGTACTTATATCGGCCGTCGTCGATCTTCGCGTGCGCTTGACCACTACCGAGGCCGAGACCCGTGGCGAGGCCGGCGGTGATGAGAACTCCGGCGACGATGGTCTTGACGGCGGTGGAGAGTCGAGTCGTGTGCAAAGGCATGAGGTCACGTCCTGTTCGGTATCGGTTGCTGGTGATGGGTGCGCGGGTGTGACGGTTCGCTTCTATCACGAACCCGGGGACAGGCGTGGCCGGCGACGCTGGTCCGCGCCTGGCGAGCCACGCCTGTCCGGTGTGGGTCACGGCCGATCGGCGGGCGTGTGCTCCGGGGGCCAGGTGACCTTCACGTGGCGGGTTGTTGAGAGCGGTTGCCCGTTGGCGAGTCAGGTCCGAGGCGGCCTGCTCGATCTGCTTGCCCGCAGGGCGGAGCGCGGCATCGGGGGTGCGGCAGCGTGCGCGCACCCGCCATCGTCTGCGTCTGAGCGCGGTGAACGTCACTGTCGCGCTCACAGGTCCAGGTCCGGGTCGCGTTGGGGCTGTGGCCCGTTATCGAGTGGGTCGTGTGGCGGGGGCTGCGATCCGGTGTTCTCTGTGCGTTCTGCCTCTGGTGGGGGTCGGGTGTCCGCGAGGAGTGTTCCGATTCCCGGTTCTGCTGTCGTGGTGTCCTTCTCGGCCTGGTAGAGCTCTGCTTGGTGTTGGTGGGAGCGTTTCATCGCGGCGATGTACTCGGTGGCATGGTCGAGGCCGGCTTCTTCGACCATGACCGGGGTGGGGTTGAGTTCCAGACTCCAGCCGGGTCCGCGACCGGCGCTGCGCATCCGTTCTTCGGCGGCTTGGCGGGCGGCGACCGCTTCCTCGGACTGTTGGGCCTGTTCGATCTCCATCCGCAGTTGCCGCAGCCGAACCTGCTTGGTCTGCAACTCCTCCGCCAGGCCGAACGGTGCGTCGATACGCGGAGCATTGACCTCGACTTCGCGTCGGTAGCTGGCGATGTCGGCGACCAGTTGAGCACGGGTGTCGTCGAGCCCGGCGTACAGGTTCTCCAGGCGGGTGGCGAGACCGGACGCGGTCGCGGTGCGCCGCTCGCTGGTGGTGAACACCTGAGGGGCGTCAAGGGTGAACCCTGGCCGCCCGGGGCAATCGAGCCACACGTGAATCTTGTCCTGGGCGAACTCGCGTGAGGCGTGCGCCTGGAGCCCTGACGGTATCGACGCGATCGGCATGGATTGCTTCATGCCGGCACCTTTGAGCTCGTGGTAGACCGCGGTGACCCGCGACAACAGCGCCTCGGACCGTTCCGGACGTTTCGACCGGGGCCGGTCTCCGGTGACGACGAACTCCTTGCCGGCGTCAATCCACTCCTGGTGACCGGCCAGCAGAAGATCGAGTTTCTCGATGCTGGCTTCCAATCGTGGGATGGCCCGGTCGGCGGCGGCCACGACCCGCCGCGCGTGGGAGCGTGAGTCGGCGTGGGCGCTGGCCAATGCGGACAGGCTTTTCACCTCGTCTTCCAGGGTCGCCATTTCGAGGAACCGTTCGTCGCCGGTCGCGGCGGCTTTGGTTGCGGCGGCCGCCTCGGACAGGGAGTCGTCGGCGATGTCGTCGACTTCGGCGACGTCGTCGAGCTGGCCGCGTTTGGCCTGTTCGATGAACGCCGCCTTGGACTCGACCTTCGACCACATGACGGTGTCGGTGGTGCCGGCGGTGACGTAGTTCAGAATCTCGATCCGAGGATTCTGGTTGCCCTGCCGGATGATCCGGCCTTCGCGTTGCTCGAGATCGGCGGGCCGCCACGGCACGTCCATGTGGTGCAGACCGATCAGGCGGCCTTGGACGTTCATGCCGGTGCCCATCTTCGAGGTCGACCCGACCAGCACTGCGATCCGACCGGCTCGGCAGTCGGCCTGCAACGCCAGTTTCTGCGACGGCGACTTGGCGTCGTGGATGAACGCGATCTTCTCCGCGGGCACCTGATACTGCTCGACGAGAAGGTCTTTGAGGTTGGAGTACACCGACGGGCCGTCGGGTCGCGGGGTACCACGGTCGCAGAACACCAGCTGCAACGCTCCCCGGATCGGGGACCGCTCCCCTTCCTCAGTGAGATATTCGTTGTCGGCGGTGGCGTGGTAGATGCGGGCGACCTGTTCGGCCACGGCATCGGCGCGGGTGTTTCCCGGATCCGGTTCGAGGTTGGCCAGCGCCGGGTCGAGGGCGACGTTGCGGCCGTCGTTGAGGATCTTGAGCACGTTGTCGATGTCGGCGCGTCGCGGGTCGAGATGGTCGGCCCGATAGTCCAGGTCGGCGATGAAATCGCGCCGCTCCTGACCGGGTGTGCTGGTGATGATCTGCCGCCCGTCATGGACGGGCAGATTGGCTGGGACCTGTTCACGGACAACGACATCGGTGTACTGGGCGGCCATGGCGAACATCTCTTTGGGGTTGGCGAACGCCGACACCTTCGACACGACACGCAGTTTGGTGCCGGTGGCGTTGGGAATCGTCTCGGAGCGGGTCGCGGTGAACGACGCCGCCCAGTCGGTGATCGAGCGGACCCCGGCCGCCTCCAGTACATCCGGGCGTAGGTATTGCTGCATCACCCACGACTCGGCGAGCGAGTTCGCGATCGGGGTGCCGGTGGCGAAGGTGGCGACCCGCTCAGCGCCCGGGGTAATGACCCGCCCGGCCGCGACCGCCTGGTGTTGGCGACGTTCACGCAGGTAGTCCAGCTTCAATGACAGGTCCTCGGCCTTGTTCGACCCGGTCAGAGACAGCGAGTCGATCGCGCACTGGCGGCCCTTGTTCTTGTACTCGTGGGCCTCGTCGACGAACAGATAGTCCGCGCCGGTGTCTTCGAACAACACCCCGTGGTCCTTGGTGGCCTGATCGGTCGCGGCGTCGAGTCGTTTCTGGAGCTGCTTCTTTGCCTGTTCGATCTTCTTGACCGTTGCCTGGGTCATGTCGCCTGCGCTCGCGGACAATTCGGCGTCGAGTTCGGCGAGCTGGCCGGAGATGTAGTCGACACGGCGCTGGGGGTGGACCCGGATCGCGGAGAACACCGAGGCTGGGATGATGACCATGTCCCAGTCGCTGGTCGCGGTCTGGGCGGCGAACACGCGGCGGTCCTCAGGCGACATGCCTTTGCGTCCCACGAGTACGTTCGCTGCGGGGTACCACATCTTCACTTCGCGGCCGAACTGCTCGATGAGGTGGGTGGGCACCACGATCCACGGCTGATTGACCAGTCCGCGGCGTTTGAGCTCCATCGCCGACATGAACATCGTGCCGGTCTTGCCCGCACCGACCACGTGATCGAGCAGCACCGTCGGCTCGGCGAGAATCCGCGCTACCGCATCGCGTTGGTAGGGGTGCGGCTCGAACACCGGGGACAGACCGGGCAGTGCCAGCCGTGATCCGTCGTGCTCGGGGCGGACCCAGGTGTTGAAGCGGCGGTTCCACTCAGCGACGAGGCGGTCGCGGCGCTCATCATCCGACCACAGCCACGACCGGAACTCGGTGGTGATCTTCTCGGCTTGGACCTGGGCGAGGATGGTGGCCTGGGCATCGACTTCCGGTGCCCCCTCTTCCTGCGCTGGCTTGGAGTTTTTGACCACGATCGACCGCTGGTTGAGCAGCATTTCGGTGAGGTCGATCGCATCAAGCGCCTTGTTCTTCCTGTCGGCATTGTCGGCGCCATACTCGGTGCGCATCAGCGCGCTGTTGCGTTCGTCAGGTGGCACCTCGACGCCCCACGAACCGGCCGCGCGCGTCACTCGGGCACTCGTGGCGCCGAAGGTCTCGCGCACGAACGCTTCGTAGTCGCGCGGCTCGATCCAGGTCGGTCCGAGTTTGACCGACCCGATCTGGGAGGGCTGCTTGTCGTCCGGAATCACCTGCGCCAGCGCTTGTGTTAGCTCTGCCCAGTCCCGGTTACCGGGATCGGTACGGGCAGCTTCGGCGGCGCGGACGTGTTTGGCGCGCACGTTGCCCGACAACGCTGTGGGCGCGGGCACCAGGTCCTCGGGCATGTCCGGGTCGGCGTAGACCAGCCCACGGATCGACTCGCGCGCCTCGGCGGCGGGTTGGTCGAGCAGTTCGGCGACGCGGTCGAGATCAACCCGGCCGCGTTCCCCGAGACTGATCGCGACCGCCTCGGCCGGGGTGTCCGCGCGTGGCACCGGGACCGGCGCGACGACGACGTCGCGGGAGAACACCGCGGTCTTGCTGACCGTGCCGGTCTGGTCGTCGTAGCGTTCCAACGCCAGCACGCCGGCCATCCCTGGATCGGCGCGGACCGCCTCGAGATGGGTTTGGCGCCGGGAGGGTGCGCTGACCTGCCATGCTTTCTCATCGAGCTCGGCCGCCACATCCTCGGGCAGCGGGCCGGGATAGGCGGCGCCGTCGGCGTCGCGATTGGCAGTACGCCACTTGCCTTCGAGTTCTGTGAACTTCTTCGCGGCTTCCTCGGCGGTGCGTTCCTTGCCGCCCACCAGCTTCGCCCGGTTCACCGGGCCGTAGGTGTTGAGGTATGCGTCGTAGACCTCGTTGAGGTCCGCGCGCAGCGCATCCCGCTCGGCGCGGCTGCTCTGGGTGCGCTGGGCGGCGATCGTGGCCGCGAACAGATCACGCAGCCGCAATAGGTGCCGGGTCTCGGTGGTGCGGGTCGCGGGCACCTTCATCGCCTCGTCGCCGTCGATCCCGCGGCGGGTGAATACCCCGGTGGTCTCGTCGTAGCTGACGTGCCCGATCGGGATGTCCTCGCCGTAGAGGGCGTCGGCGTCCAGGGCGCCGGCGGTGAACTCCATCCCGGCTGTGGCGGTGTCGTCGGCGAGAAACAGTCCGTCGCCGCGCTCCAGTGCGGCGTCGACGATGTTGGTCAGTCGGTCGTTCAGGTCGGCGGCGACATCGCTGCCGGTTTCGGCGGCCACGACGAGCATCCCGTCGCGGTAGAGCCCGCGATCGACACGCATCGTGCCCAGCACATGCTCGGGATGGGTGGTGAAGTAGCGGTTCACCCCGATCTCGGTGGTCTCGCCGGTCCGGTCAGGGAGGGAGACGAGGTCAGAATGCAGCCAGTCGGCGTCCGCAGGTGCGGCGACGTCGGCCTCGCGGCGGCGGAACACCAGCACGTCGGTGACGACCTGGGTGCCGGCAACCCGTTCGAATGCCGTCGAGGGCAACCGGACCGCGCCGACGAGGTCGGCGACGGCGTGCATGTCGCGGCGGGCTTTGTCCGAGGCGGCATCCAGCGTTCCGGCCGTAGTGATCGCCATGACGTAGCCGCCGGGGGCGGTGAGGTTGAGCGACTTGAGCAGGAAGTGGTTGTGGATGCGGTGGCGGGCCGGATTGTGGATCGGGTCGTGCACGGTGAACCCGCCGAACGGCACATTGCCGATCACCGCGGCGAACGAGCCGTCCGGGACTCGGGTGGTCTCGAAACCCTCCAACCGCACTTGGGCGTCGGGGTAGAGCAGATGGGCGATCTGAGCGGTCGTCGGGTCGAGCTCCACGCCCACCATCTGCGCGCCGGGCGGGGCCAGACCGATGAACGTTCCGCTGCCACAACCCGGTTCGAGGACCAGCCCGTCGTCGAACCCAGCGCGAGTCATCGCCGACCACATCGTCTGGGCGATCGCCGGATCGGTGTAGTGGGCGTTGAGTGTGGAGGCCTTCGCCTGACGCCACTGCTCGGAATCCAACAGGGCGCGCAACTGGTCGCGTTCGGGTGCCCACTCCGGCTTGGACTCGTCGAAGATGTCGGCCGCGGCACCCCACCCCGACCACTGCGCCAGGACCTCGTGCTCGGCGGGCGTCGCCGGGCGTCCGGTGCGCGCTGTCTCGGTGAGGACCTCGAGTGCGGCGATATTGGCGCGGGCGCGGGACTTGGCCCCCGACGGCACGAGCACCGTCCCCGGATGGGTGAACCGGGTCGCGGCCACCACCTCGGTCGGTGCCGGGGTGGTGGCCTCGTCGAGGGCCGCGATGCTCGGCGGCTCCGGTTCCGGTGCCTCCGAGTCGGGGATGGGGTCGGGTTCGAGGCCGGCCACCACATGGTCGGCCTTGACGTAGACGACCGAGCCGTCCGGGCGGCGTGCGGGGGCGACTCGGGTGCTCGCCCACGCTGTCAGCGGCAACCCGGTCTCGGACTGCGGCACCTGCGGCAGTGCGTCGTCGGCCTTGGGTGGCAGCGGCGTGCCGCCGGGGTCGACGACGGCGGGGTCAGTTGGGATCCGCAAATCGTCCAGGGACTCAAACAGCAGTCCCTGGCCGTCGTCGACTAACTCCGCACGCGCTCGGCGTCGGCGCGATCCTGATCGGCCAGCGCTGCGTCCACCATCGCGGTCAGCTCCGGAACCAGCGGATGTGCCGGCCCGTCGGGCACCGGCAGTCCGTCGGTCAGACGTGCTTCCAGCAGTTGCTCGGCCCACACCTGAAACCGTGGTGTCTGATCCGGCCACACCTGTTCGGTCAGTCGTTCGGTCTCTCGGCTCGCCTCGATCGCCCACTGCGTCAGCCACCGTTGCATCCCGGTCATCGTGTCCGGGTTCGGCTCGTCGTCCGGCTGGTCGTCGTCCTCGGGACTGCTGAATCCCTCCCACAGCGTCGCCAGCACCGTCTCCTCCGCCGAGTACCGGGCCTGCTGATACAGCCGCTGCGTCGTCAGCACGTCCGGGTCGTTGCCCCCGTGCTGGTCCTTCCACGCTGCGATCGTCGCCAGCTCGGTCTGCGACTGCGTCTGAGCGACCTCGGCTTCCAGTCGCGTCGTTTCCGCGGTCAGGAAGTCCTCGAACTGTGTGCGGTCCATCTGCGTCAGTTCCTGGGCGTACCGCTCGGTCAGTGCCGTGCGCAGATCGTGAAACATCGGTGTCCTCCTCGGTGTGGGTATTCATAGTGCTCTGCGGTGCCGACATTCGCTTCCCGGATGGGTCGGTGTCGGCGAGTAGATCGAACAGATTGGGGGTGTTGTCCTCAGGGGTGGCGTTGCGTGCCATGCGTCGAGCTCCTACCAAAGTGAGGTCCGCCCGGCCCGGCCAACGCCGGTCCTCGCGGGGGTGGCTATCGTTTCTCACTGGTCAGAGGCTCGATCTCTGACCGATCAGTGCCCTGGCAGGTGTTGACGCACCTGCCAGGGCCTGAGTCATCTCACGGCGGGGTCCTCGCCGTCGCCGGGATTAGGCATCAGGGCACTCGACCAACGGTGCGGGCTGGGTGGTGATCCGGACGTGCGTGGCGTGGTTGGCGATCGGGCTGCCACGGTCTTCCATCAGTTGCGCTCGCGGATACGCCGTCGGATCGCCAGGCCAGTAGGTGCGGTTGAACAGCACGTACTCGACGCGGTCGACGGCGGCGTCGCGCTGCACCGCGGTCGCAATGCAGGCACCGAGAGCGCGACCGGCATCGGTAGCCCAGTTGTTGATCCCGACCAGCACCACGCGGCCGCGGTCAGCCGGTGGGCTGGTATCGGTGGTCGGGCGTACCGATACTTCGGTCTGCGGGTACCGCTCCTGCAGCCGCTCAGCCAGAGCGACCGCAGTCTGGGTGCATCCCACGGTCTGGGGCGACGATGACCTGTCCACATCACCGGCCGCGCAGCCTGCGACTGATGCGACGCCAATCAACGCTGCCGCCAGTAACGCCGGGATGGCGATGACGACGGGTCTCCTTCGGGTGCGGTGATATGTGGGTGTCGGTTTAGTCGTCATGGTGTGCTCCGTCGTGGTCAGGTCTGTGGTGGTGTCTGGGCGGTCGTCGGCGTTGGCGCAGCGCGGCTTTGGTGACGACGATGACGCCGGTGATCGACAGGACCACCAGCAGTACGAAGCAGCCGACGAGCGCGATATGAATGAGTGGCGGCATGAGCTGGCTTTCGCGGTCTATGCGGCGGCGGTGTGGTCAGCGGGTGGGTCGAACCATCCCGGCGGTGGTGGAGTGCTCGCGTCGGTGAGTGTGTCTGTGGCGGTGTGTTTTTCGGGGGTGCACAGGTACAGCGGCCCGTTCTCGGCGGTGAGCGTTCGCCAGTGGGCGTCGAGGTGGGCGGTCCACCACGACGACAGCGCGGCGGGGTCTTCGCTCAGGCGGGCAGTCTCCCACGCCTTCCACAGCTCCTCGAGGCGGATGACGACTTCGTCGTGGCGCCACCACTGCGCACACCAGCGGGTGTCGCGGTCGAAACGCCCGGCTTTGATGTGGCTGAGCCAGTTGGTGAACCAGTCGGCGCCGGAGGTAAACCGCCAGTGCGCGCGGGGATCGTCGTCAGGGGTGTCGGTGGTGTCGTGGGTGGTCATCAGAAGGTCCTTTCCCGGGTGGTGGCGGCGACGGGCGGTGAAGCGGTCAGTGCTGTCTGCTGTGCTGCGCGTTCAGTCGCGCAGGCCTTCTTGGAGGCGTCGATCAGTTCGGCGTAGGGGCCGAGCCAGTAGGAGTTCTTGGTGGTGACAACGGTGCGGTTGCCGGAGGTGGCCAGCACTGCACGCTCGGCGGGGAGTGCTTTGAGGTCGTCGATACCGAGAATGGGTTCGCTGGACCAGGATTCGCTGGTGCTGGTCGATCCCAGACCGGAGTTGGAGTGTGATCGGCTGCGGCGTCGGACGTCGCGTTGGCCGATCATCCGGCTCAGGCCGGACAGGTAGGACTCGTTGTTCGATGATCCGGCGTAGATGTAGACGTTCGAGGAGTCGACGAGCATGTCGAGTTTGTCTTTGGACCACACTTTCGCGGCCTGGGCCAGCGATTGCAGCATCGTGACGATGACGATGCCCTGGCTGCCGAAGTGGGAGTACCAGTCGGGCAGTTCGGGCAGCTTGCACACGTTGGCGGCCTCATCGAGCACTGCCACGACGGGCACCGGCAGACGCCCACCGTTGCGCCGTGCTTGGGCGACGGAGGCTTTGAAGATGGTGTCGGCCAATGCGGTGGTCAACGCGGTGGCCGATCCTGCCCCTTCCATCGACAGGGCATACATGGTGTCGGTGGAGGTGACGAACGCTTGCGGATCGAACTTGGGCAGGTCGTGGCGGATGTCGTTGCTGCCGACGGTGTTGTCGCCGTCGAACCGCACACGTTGGGGCGGGAGGACTGATCGGGCGTAGGCGGGCACGGTCATGACGTTGATGAACCGTCGCGCCATGTCGTAGAGGCCGTCTTGCTGTCGGGGGTTGAGGTTGGCGGCGGTGTCGATCTTGGCGGCGGCGTCGTGGTGGCCGTGGCGGGTCAAGACCTGGCGGGCGACTTTGAGTTTGGGGTCGGTGAGCCAGCCGTCGACATGCTTGAGGTCTCCCCCACCGACCGATGCGGCCAGAATGTGCAGGGCCAACAGTTCTTTGGCGCCGCCGTCGAAGTATGCGTCCAGGCGTGACCCTTCGGCGGTTTCGGCGGCGGCGAAGATCGCGGCAAGCTCGCGGGCGTCGGAGAGCTCGTGCACGCACCACAGCGGGTCCCACCACCACTGCTGGCCCTGAGTGCCGGCGATGTGCTGGAGGTCCGAGAGCCAGATGGTGCCGCGGGTGCGTGGCGGTTCGCGCCGCTGGGTGCGATAGGCCCACAGTGCGCGCAGCCCTTGTCGGGTGGTGTCGGCCTTGGCGGCGGGAGTGGTATCGAGTTCGCTGCGGTCACGGACCCAGCGGGTGGCGTCGTAGATGTCGGGCTTGTTGGAGGTGGCGAACACGGCTCCGGGCGCCTGGCAGATCATCGGGATGGCGTAGCCGGTGGTCTTGCCGCATCGGGGTCCGCCGATGACGAGTCCGACCCACTCCCAGCTCATGTAGAGCGCGGAGGTGCCCGCGCCGATCAGCGATCCCAGCACGAGCCCGTAGTCGAGGTGCCCGGCGATGGCGTCGCGGCCACGCAGGCGCTGCGCGGATTGCTTGGCATCGCGGGCGGTGATGGCGTGCAGTTCCCGGGGGCGGGGAAGAAACTGTGCCACCTGGTCGAACTCACGCAGCACGGCGGTGGCGGCGCGATGACGTCCCACCACGACCGCGATCGCGGCGGCGGCGATGACCGCGACCACGAGGAGCACGGTGGAGGCCACCGGCCACTGGAAGGTGCCGTCGACGGCGGCGGTGGCCGGGTTGATCAGCACCGAGCCGGGCTGGCCGGTGAGCCAGCAGCCCGCCCGCCAGCACACGTAGATGATCGCCAGCAGCGCGAACACGGCGGCGGCGAGGTAGTAGCCGGCCATGGAGTCGTGTTGGCCGCGGTCGCGGCGATGGGTGGTGCTCACAGCTGGGCTCCGGTGTCGAGGGTGACGCTGGCCCCGACCTCGGGGACCGGGGTGGTCTGCCAGTCGCTGTCGCCAGCGGCGATCAACGCGGCTTCGGGGGCGGGTTCGGTGTCGGCGATGAGTTCACTCATCGAGCGGTGCCCGGCCCCGGCTGCGGCGTCGTCGACGTCGATGGCATAGTTCGCGGCCGAGGCCGACACCTGGTCGAGAAGATCGGTGTCGGCGACCTCGCCGAGGTCCTGGTCGCGGTCGCGGCCACCGATGGTGTCGGGGTCGACGCCGGCCTCACGCAGCCGCTCATCCCAGGCGTGCGCCCATTGCTCGGCGCGCTGCGCGGTGGCATTGATCTGAGCTTGCCGGGCGGTGTCACCGTCGCGGGCGGCCTCGGCCGCGGCTTCGCGCGCCAGATCGGCCGCGGCGTGTGCCCCGGCCCAGCGGGCCATCAAATCCGGTGTCAGAGGGTGACGTTCGGCGCTGGTGTCGGCGAAGTGGGGCGGTCGGGCGCCGGTGGCTCGCGCGGTGTTCAGGCGCTGCTGGGCTCGGGTCTGCTGGGAGCGTCGGCGGTGCTGTTGGTTGCGGACCTGGCGCAGTACTTCGTCGGCGTGGCGGCGGGATCGGCGCATGATCGTGCGGATTTCGTCGAAGATGTCGTCGACTTCGCGGCTGGTGTCCTGGGGGACGCTCTGTGGGTCGAGCATGGTGTGCCCTTTCTGTGAGGTGCGGGTTGCTGCTGGGGCGGCCGGTGGGTCAGGTGTCGGCGCGGGGGTAGGTGGCGACCTTCCACTGGCCGTCGACGCGGACGAGATCGGCGGTGACGGTGAACTTCCGGAACGAGGTCACCGTGGCGTCGATGCCGAGCACTGTCTGGATGACGGTGCCGCGCGCGCTGGCCTTGTCCGGTGAGATCAGCACTGCTGAGGCGCCCTCGACGCGGGCGGTGATGACGTCGAGAGATTGCTTCCATGCGCCCCACTGGGCGCTGGGACGCACCGTTGCCGAGCTGTTGGCGGAGTCCAATGCCTGGCCGGTGAGGGTGGCGCGGGTGCGGCGCAGTGCATCGGTGGGTGAGGTGTCGGTGGCGGGTTGCCAGCTGAACATGGTGGTGACGGTGGTGGTGAACACCCCGATCGGCTCAGCGCGATCGGGCAGGCCGGGCGGGCTGCTGTAGTGCTCGCCGTGGTCATGGTCATGTGCGGGTTCGGTGGTGTCGTCGCTGCCGGAGCATCCGGCCAGTGCGGCGATCAGCACGATCGCGAGGACGACCAGGAGGTGGCGGTGGTGGTGGTTCATCGGTTCTTCTCCGGAAGCCCTTGATCGGCGAACTGTGTGGCGTAGGCGATGACTTTCTGGCCGTACGGGCGGGTCTGGGTGTCGTAGTCGCCGCCGGTGGGTGTTCCGCCGGCGTTGAGGACCGCGCCGACTCCGGCGTTGTAGGCGTAGGCGTAGAGAATTTCGCGGCCTTCGGCGGGTTCTTTCACTCGGCCGGAGGCGATTGCGGCGTCGATCTGTTTGGCGTTGGCGCAGGAGAACCGTCCGGCGGCCATGACGGCGTCGCCGATGTCGGTGGCCGAGGCGCGGCCGTTGCCGTCGTCGTCTTTGGCCCAGGACGGGTAGGTGTAGTCCATGAACTGCATCGGCCCCTTCGCTCCTGCCGGGGACACCAGGGAGGCGTTGAACCCGGTCTCTTGCTTGCCGATTCCGCCGAGGAATGCCGAGCTGATCTGCGGGCACAGCAGTCCGGCTTTGCGGAACCACGGCTCGTAGGCCGGTGGGACCCGTCCGGCGGCGAGGTTGTCGACTCCCCCGCCGTGCTGGTCCTCGACCGGGCCGCAGTCGGCGCCCTCGTCAGCGCTGATCCCGCCGGTGACGCCTGGTGCGGTGTAGACCTCATTGCCGCGGGGCATGCCGTGGCCTTCGACGGTGGCGTGGACGTGGTCGAAGTGGTTCTGGGTGGGGTCGCCGCGGTCGTTCATGACGTTGGACTTGCCGACCACCGGGTAGTAGGTCTGGCGCCAGATCGTGTACTCGAGCTTGAAGTGCTTCTTGTTGTCGAGGATGTATTTGTTGACGGCGTTGCCGAGCGCGATCCCTTGCGCGGAGGTGTAGTTGGGGATCATGACGTCGACGGCGCGGCCGGACGGGTGGTCGTTGAAACCGCCGCCGTCGGCACGCCAGCCGCCGATGGTCTGAATCTGCGGGAACTTCGCGGCGATCGCGCGGGCGAGGCGGATGGAGTCGACCTGGAAGTGCGCTTCGGAGCCCTTGGACTTCGGTAGCGGCGGCAACGGGCCCGACGGCCCCGACGGTGCGGGCGGCCCACTGGGTGCGCCCGCGGGCGGGGGCACCGCGGCGGCGTTGAGGAACGTGCCTGCGGGTGCCGGTTTCTTGCCGGTGACCCCGGCGGTCTTGGAAGTGGTCGGCCAGGCGCCCCAGCCCTGGGAACCCAGGACGCGGTTGGCGACCTCCATCTGCTGTTCGCGGGTGGCTTTGTCGGCGGTCGGCGCGTACTGCGCTCCCCCGGCGCCGGTCCAGGTCGACGCCGCGAACTGCAGTCCGCCGTAGTAACCGTTGCCGGTGTTGATCTTCCAGTTGCCGCCTGATTCGTGTTTGGCGACGGCATCCCAGTCGGCGGCGGTGACGACGTCGGAGGCGGGGATCACGCGTGGGGCGGTGAGCACGCGCGGACTGCCCGGTTGGGCGGGCGCGCGTCCGGCCGGGGCGGCGCCGGGTTCGGGGCTGGTGGACACCCACCCGGCTGGATCGACTGAGTGGCCGCCGGTGAAGTCGCGGTGTCCGCCATCCCACACCTCGAAATGCAGGTGCGGGCCGGTGGATTGGCCGTCGTTGCCGAGCTTGGCGATGTGTTGTCCGGCGGTGACTTTCTGACCGGCTTTGACCAGCACACCGTCGGCGAACATGTGCCCGTACACCGTGGACCACACGTGCCCGTTGATGTTGTGGGTGAGCACGATCCAGTGCCCGAACCCCGACGCGGTCCCGGCGGCGGTGACGGTGCCGTCGGCGGCGGCGTAGATCGGCGCGCCGATCGCCCCGGCGAGGTCGATACCTTCGTGCATCGCGCCGTCGCGTGGGCCGTAGCCGGAGGTGATCTGAAAGTCCTTGACTTTCATCGGCTTGACCTTGGCGCCGGGTGAGTGGGAGGCGTCGGCGGGTTGGTCGACACCGCCGGTCAGCGGCAGACAGGCGTCGTCGTCACCGGCCACGGAGATGATGACCGTGCACGAGGCGAAGAACCCCATCACCAGTGCCAGCAGCGGCACCAGCAGTTTGGAGGCGTTGCCCTCACCCACGAGGCAGACCCCGATAGTCGGTGGTGGTGTCGAGGTTGCGGACGTGTTCGGTGAGGGCCTTGTTCATCGAGCGCATGACGTCGAGGCGGGTGGCCCATTCGCGGTCGCGGGCGGTGACGTCGCGGCCGACCCCGGCTGCTCGGCACCACCGCATGACGCTGTTGGTGCCGGCGCCGATGTTGGCGGCGACGTCGGCGGCCGCGGCGGTCAGCGACAGCGATGTGCGAGCCAGCAGCTCAGCCACGGCGCGCACGGCCAGTCGCCGGACTTCCTCGGAGTGGGCGGTGCGGCGCGGGTTGGGTTCGACCACCCAGTCCTGGACCTGTTCCCAGGCACTGGGTAGCGGGTCGATCGGGGTGGTCGTGCCCGGGTCGCTGTCGGTGCTCATGCCGCGGATCCGGACTGGGCGCCGCGGCCGCGGTTGAAGCGCTTGTTGGTGTTGTGCATCTCGGTCTTGCGTTCGGTGGCGGTCAACCGCATCTGCACCGGAATACCGGGCTGCTCACCCTCTTTGATCAAGAACTTGCCCATACCCGGCGGGACGGTGTTGGTTTCGGTGCCGGTCGCGCGGACCCCGTCGGCCCAGGCCGCTTCGCTGATCTCGGAGACGACCGGGTCGTCGATGCCGCGGGGGGTGGTGGCCCACTCGGCGAGGGTGGCGGCTTCTTTCTCGTTGAGGTTGACCTTGCCTTCCATCAGCGAGGCTTCGTCCTCGGGCAGCGGGAAGCACACCTTGACCCGGGCGCGGTCGAGAAAGCCCATGGCGCGCTGGCGATCTTCCATCGAGTCGAACGCCTGGAGGTCCTTGACGGTGTGGGTGGTGAACAGGCTGCCGGTGCCCTGTTCGCGCTGGACGCGGGTGACTTCGTCGACGCGCCACACGATGCCGTTGCCGACACCGAGCACCAGCGAGAACTCGTCGCACACCAGGTCGTAGTTGCGGGGCTCTTGCAGGCCGTGATCGGAGAGCAGGTGCGAGGCTTCGACGGCGGAGAACCCGTCCGACCAGCATGCCAGGAGCACCGCGGCGCGCAGCTTGCGGGCGTTGGCCGGCAGCCGGGACATGTCCACGCACACCCCGAGGGCGTCGATGTCGATGGGCTCTTTGGTGGGGGCGTTGAAGATCTCGCCGAACTGCCCCGACACCAGTTGGTCGAGCGATTGGCGCAGGTTCTCGGTCAGCAGCAGGTAGCGGTCGACGGCGATCGCGTCATGGGGTCGACGCCCCAGGGCGCCGGAGGCATCGAGGAGGTCTTGGTGGGCGCGGCGCAGTTCGGGATTGGTGTCGGCGTCGCGGGCGGTGGCGTCGATGAGAGTCTGCGGGACCTGGCGTAGCAGGTTGAGTACATCGCCGGGCAGGGGTGCATTGGTCAGGGTGAACTCGTTGGCCGTGCCGTAGAGCACCCGCAACGCGGTGGTGAGCAGCGTCTCCTCGTGCGGAGCGATCGGGCGGCCGGAGCTGATCTCGAGCAGGCCGGTGGCGGCGGTGACTTGGCGTGCCCGCATTTCGCGTTCGGCGAGTTGGCGTGCGGCGGTGGGCAACCGGGCGATGAGGTTGCCGAAGGTGCCCACGGCCAGCGGATTCATCGGCGAGTCGAATCCGACGCTGGTGACCTGCGGGGTGACCGGGGTGATGCCGTCCTCGCGGTACTGCACCCGGCCGTCGCTGTCGTGCAGGACCATCTGGCGCATCATGTTGACGAAGTCGGGGCGGTGATCGCCCATGATGAGCGGGCGGACCCCGGTCGCCAGGTCGTGGCAGACGATGCGCCGGTTCAGCGTGCTCTTGCCGAACCCGTTGAGTCCGAACACCATCGCTGACGGGGCGGTGATCTGTCCTGCCTCGAACCAGCCGATCTGATCGAACCCGACGGGCTGTCCGGTGTCGAGGTGTGAGCCGACGGGCGCGCCGTCCAGGGGGGCTGAGGCGCCGATGGGGAACGGGTAGAACCCCGGCACGTGCGCGGTGGTGCCGCGCAGCTCGTTGGGGCGGCGCACGTGGGCGACGCGGCCGCCGCCACGCCCGTCGTAGCCCCGGTTGGTGCGGATCAGGGTGGGTACGTCGAACTGGATCGGCCGGGCAATGGCGGCGTCGTGGCGTTCCCGGCGGCGGGCGTCGTTGTCGAGTTTCTGGCGGGCGAGGTAGCCGCTGATCCCACCGCTGCGGGCGGTGTCGAGCAGGTCCTCGCGGGTGTCGTCGTCGTAGAACGTGGTCGGCTTGGTCGAGCGTTCTTTGGTGCTCGGCCGGGTGGCCGAGGCGGCACCGGCATTGAGGCGCAACGTCGACGGCGTGGTGTCGCCACCGGGGGCGGCGGTGGTGGCTTTACGGAGGTCGGTGACAGTCATGGTGGGGCGTCTCGCAATCGGTTAGCGGTGGCGGTGGCGCAGGGCTTCGTCGGTGATGTCGCCGTGTTCGGGCAGCAACACCCCGAGTCCGATGCCGGCGGCGAACAGTTCGGCGTGGCGGTCGTAGCCGTTGCGCACGCCGAGGCGGGCGAACAGCGGCAACCGGTCGCGCACGGAGTCCACCGACGGCGTGCGGGGACGCGGCTCGGTGATCGTCAACGTGGCGCCGAAGCGCTGCAGCACGGGCTCGAAGGTGAGCCGGATCGGGTCATCGGGGTGGATGGTGTCGGCGATGCACGTCGCCCGCCAGGTGATCGCCAGCCGGGTGCGCGGGGTGGTCGGGTCCCGCTCAAGAAGTTGGGCCAGTACCGAACCCATCGCGTGTGGCGGTTCCAGCACGTGCGGGGCGATCACCCACGTCGCCGACAACAGGTCGTTGTGGCAGAGCACATCGCGCACCCGGTGTGGTGTCGAGTCCGGCGCGATGTCGGCGAATGCGGGCGCTGGGTCGTCGTGCAGGCCGCCGCGGTAGGCCCGCACCCCGACCGCGGCGACCTGCGCTGCGGTCAGTGGTGTGGTGTCCAGGCCGGCGGCGTGCAGGGACCCGATCAGCGTGTGCAGGCGCCGGCCAACTTCCACGGCCATCTCGTCGGGTGTGGTTTTCATTGCCGAGGTGGCCGCGACGAAGGTCACCGCGAGATAGGTGTCGGTGGCGAGGTCGGCGACGTCGAGGTGGTGATGGCCCTCGGGGACCATCCACTGCCGGTGGGCGGTGTCGGTGCGGGGGAAGGTGTCGGCGACGGCGGTGACCGCGACGACATCCCACGCGTCGGCGCCGAAGTCGATGCGGGTGTAGTTGCACAGTTGTTGCCAGTCGCGCAGTGTCGCGCCGGTCGCGGCGAGGATCACCGTGTAGTGACCGGTGGCGTGGGCCCGGATCAGGCCGTAGTCGTGGCCACCGGCCGAGCGGTGTTCGGTGATCGACAGGACGGTGTTGATCTGGGGCAGGGATGCCGCCGAGGAAGATAGGCGGGCGCGGGAGCGCTGGAGCAGCGAGGTCAGGGCCGGGAGCGTCGGCATCGCAGGGTGGTCCTTTCTGTCTCGGGTTAGGCGGCGAGTTTGTCGGAGACGGTGCTCTCTTCGGAGAGCACGACACCGAATCCCAGTCCGGCGCAGAAGGTGACGAGTTGTTCGTCGCGGGTCGGTTCGAGTGGGGTGGCCGCAGAGAGGCCCAGATCGGTGACGAGGGTGTCGATCTTCTGGGTGTCAGCACCGATGGGGCAGGTGGCGGTGACGATCATCGACACCCGGGTCACACCTGCGCCGCGGGCCTGTTCCTGGCGGGCGCCTTCGGCGCTGTCCAGGCGCACCAGCGCGCGTTCGGGCAGTTTGCCGACGTTGGTGCGCACGGCCTGGCGGGCATCGTTGTGGTCCTTGTTGACGATGGTGGTGGCTTGGGCCGGGGTGTAGGGCTGGTAGACGAAGGTGACGCGTTTGCGTGGTACGTCGCTGTTCGGGGACAGCAGATCGGCGAGCACGTTGGAGTCGAACGGCGCCTCGGGTTCGTTGCGCATCGTCCACGACATCGACTGCGCCGCATCGTGAAGCAGGCGGCCGTGCTGGTCTGAGGCCGAGGTCGGTCCGCAGTCTTCCCACCGCAGGCGCATCGGTTCACCGCTCATCAGACCGATCTCGAGGTCGAGCTCGTCGGCCGGGGAGAAACTGCGGCGAGCGATCGCGCAGATTTCGCGTTCGAGCATCGGCCGTACCCGCAGACCGGCGGCGTGGCAGTAGTCCCGAATCCGGCCGAGTCGTCGTGCGAGCTCGTTGCCCATGTCGGTGGCATCGCGTTTGCGGTGCATGGTGTCCGCGCGCCAGGTCAATCCGATCCGGGCTTCCAGGCGCACTTCGGCGGTCGGCACCGCTTCGGTGGCTTCGATGATGATCTTGCGGGCCAACGCCGGAGCCGTGTCCTTGAGCCGTGACCGCACGATGCTGGAGGCCCGCATCCCCGACTCGGGCAGGGTTTCCATGGTGACCGTGGCGGCCACGAAGTCCGGGGATTGCCCGAGGAAGGTGAGCATGTCGCCGAGGCGGGCGACCCACCGGTCGCGCACAGGCTGGTCATTCCACTCCCCGCCCTGGGGCCAGGTCCGCAGCACCAGGGTGTAGAAATTCTTCGACGACAACTTGATCAGGCCGAACGGCGCCGATCCATCGCCGGGTGAGAAGTTGAACGTCTCGGCGGTGGCCAGCGGTCCCGGTGGTGGGGTGCCGTCGGGGATCTTCGTGAACGGCCCGGACCGCACCAGGGTCTCACCGGCACGGCGCGACTTCGACACCGCCCGCGCACCCATGCCCAGCTCCCACGCCGAGCGGCCGCGCAGCGACACCACCAGCGGCACGAACAGCACAGCCAGGGTGAACGGCAGCCCGAAGAATTTGATGATCCCGGGCAACGGCAGCATCAGGCCGACGACGGCGATGAACAGGAACCCGAGCAGCACCATCGTCGAGAACATGGTGAACCCGAATGCGCCGGAGGACCGGAACGCCGCCGCGGGGCGGTACAGCAGTCGGCGGGTGCCGGCTTTGTCGGTCATGACAACCTCTTTCGACAGTCAGAGATGGGTCAGTGGTGGCCGCTAGTGCGCCATGGCGTGTTCGTTCCAGCCCGAACGCATCGGCGGTGGGCTGCTCAGCGACGGGTCGGCACTGGTGGTGGATTCGACTTCGGATTCGACGCTGTCGCTGACGGTTTGCATTGCTGCCCCGGCGAGTCCGCCGGCCGATCCCATCGCGTCGCCCAGCCCGGAGGTGGGACCGCCACCACCTCCTCCCCCGCCGCCGGAGCTGGCTTGGCCGCCCTGGCCACCGGAGAGGGCGGGTTGGGCGCCGGGCCCGCCGCCACCGGATGGCGGTGGTGGTGAGGGTGCTGATGCCGTGGAGATACCGCCGGAGGGTCCGCCGCCGCCGCGACCGGCGATCGAGGACATGCCGCCTGCGCTCGCGCCGCCGCTGGCCCCGGCGGTCGCCCCGCCCGAGGCGGCCGCGGCCGCGACCTTGCCTGCCGCGACGCCGGCACCGATGGCCGCACCGGCCGCTGCGGCACCTGATCCGCCGCCGCCCATGCTTGCCACGGCGGGGGCGATCAGGCGCATGAGCGCGGGTAACACGAACGCGCACAGCATCATCAGCACCATGCCCAGGACCACCTGTTGGGCGTTGTCTTTGGACGCTCCGGCGCGAAACGCCACGAAGTAGGTCAGCGCGCCAACGGGTTTGAACAGCAGGAATGCCACCGACCACGCGATAAGCCGCTGGTAGCTCTGCGAGCCGGGTCCGGTGCCGGAGAATGCGGCGGCCACCGGGAGCGCGGCGACGACTAGCAGCAGCATCGCCTCGCGCACCACCAGCAACGCCAACTGCAAGAAGGCGCCGAGGAATCCGACGAGGGCGAAGATACCGATGGCGGTGGTGCCCAGCGCGGAGTTGGTCAGCAGGTTGAGTTTGAGGAAGTTCTTGATGACGTCGCCGTTGCCGCCGCCGGCGGTCACTGATTCGCTGACCAGCCAGTTGGAGATGCCGTCGGCGATGCGGCCGCCCACGGTCAGTGCCAGCGGGATCGCGGCGGTGGCCATCGCTGAGCGGAAGATCAGTTTGAAGCCCTCTTCGGCGTCATCGGCTAGGGAGCGTTTGCGGTCGATCATCATCCGTAGGCCGAAGAACATCAGCGAGAACGTCAGCCCCACGATTTGGATTTGCAGGGTGTGGTCGTGGACTTCCTGCATGAGGGAGGACTTGTTGTCCAACTGGGGGTTCGGGAGTTTGATCCACCACGCCATCGCCCACGTCAGGACGGTCTGGTAGCCCTCGAGTAGCGAGTTGACGATCTTCTCGAATGTTCCGCCGACCACGCTGCCGGCCACATTGCTCGCGGCGTTGCCCGCGGCGCCGCAGACGGTCCGGCTCAACGGTCCCAGGGCGTCGCACAGCGGGTTCGCTGCGGCCGTGCCCGCACCGGCCCACGAGGACACCGTCGCGGCGATCAGCGCCACCACGACCGCGGCGTGGGTGCGTCGGCCGGTCAGGGCAGCGCGCACACGCCCTCGTCGGCCTGAACGCGCTTCACGGAGGTGAGAGTCGTTGTGGTGGTTCACCATGGGGTCCACCCATCGCCGGTGGTTGAGATGAGCAGCCGGCTCGGTTCGGTGCCGGGTTCGGGGACCACCCATTTCCACTGACCGTCGCGCCAGACCATGTCGACGCCGACCGAGATGGCGGTGAAGCCGTCGTCGCGGGTGAGAGGTTGGGCGAATTCGACGTGGGCGAAGTCGGTGGAGTATGTGGTGACGCGGACCGCGACCGGCACATCCCGGATCTGCGCGGGCAACTCAGTATTTCCGGCATAGATTTGCGCGCCGTTGGTGCGCAGGTTGTCGGCCTCGGGACGGGCGGCCTCGGAGACCACGGCCACGCGATCGAGTAGGGCGACGTTTTGGTCATCGGGCGCCCAGGTGGCGCGCTGGCCGATCTGCCAGGCGGCCAGTGCCGCGCCCTGCGGGGTGTGGGCAAATCCGGTGGGTACACCGTCGGTGCTGATCGCGGTCGGACCGTCGGAGGTGGAGAATGGGATGGTCGCGCCGTACACGCGCTGCCACATCAATCCCTTCGGCGGCGGGAGCACAGCCTCAGGGTCATCGGTGTCGGAGGGGTCGGTGGTCTGCGGGAGGACCTGGCCGAGCGGGTTGGTCGGGGTTTCCACCCGGCGGCCGCGGGTGTCGGTGGTGGGCATCCCGAACGCGTCGTCGGGCAGCCGGGTCACCGGGGTTTGCGGCGGCAGCGACGTCGGTGTGTCCGTGGCGGTGACCTGTGGCGGCGGTGCTGACGAATCGCCATCATCGCCGCGGATGGCGACCAGCACGGCCGCGCCGATGACCATGGTCAACACCAGTAGCGACAGCACCAGTGTGGTGCTCTTGTAGCCGCCGGACTGGCGCAGTGAGTGCAGCGCCGCGAGGCGGCCGAGGTCGTCGTCGCGAGGATCGGGGGTGCTCATGGGGTTACGCTCCTGTCAGTGCGACCATGTCGGTCGGCGTGGCCGAGATCGCGTCCACTGGTGAGGCGCCCGCCGCGGCGTCGGGCAGCAGCAGCCGCCAGTCACCGAACGCCGGTGCCCACACGACCGTGGTGTGGTTGACCGTCATCGAGCGGTCCGGCATCCGGGTGTAGATGTCGACCGATGCCTTGTCGGGGGTGAACGCGGTCAGTTTCCAGCCCTGTACTTGCGGGGCCTGACCGGCTGGCACGCCGGACGTGGTCGACAGCTGAATGCGGTTGGTGATGTAGTCATCTCGCGCTTGTCCCGGTGCGAGGAGTTCACGCACAACCTGGGGCCACTGGTCATCGAGCGCGACCGAGAGACGCACGATGGCATTGACCGCGGCCAGCCCCGCGCCCGGAGGGGTGCGGTCGAACCCTCCCGGCGCGATGACATCGGACATCTCGTGGGGGCCTTCGGCGGCTTGGGGAAGGCGCATCCCGTTGAACTCCACCCACCGCAGATCGGTGGGCGGCGCGGTCAGCGGAATCTGTTGCGGCGTCGACGGCGTGGCCGTGTCGGGCTCTGATCCGCACCCGGCGAGCAGGCCGATCACCGTGCACACCAGGCCGAGGAGGGTGATCGGTGTGGTGATCAGCCGAATACCAGCACGGCCGCCGCGATGTTGCCGGCGATCGCGACCACCCACACCCCGAAGATGATCTTGGTGAACCACTCCCCCGCGGGGATCTGGGAGAACGGATGCTCGCGCACCTTGTCGAAGGCGATCGAGGCGCCCAGAAAGACTAGGTGTAGCAGCGCGAGCATGTTGGCTACGAACACGAACCAGCCGCCGATCAGGGTGATGTTGCTCATCACCTCGGGGGGTAGTTTCGCGTAGGCCACTGTCATGGTGGTGTTCATCGCGGTGGCTTTCGGTCCGCACGGCTCACTGCCCGCCCGCGGCCTGCAGGATCGTGGCGCCCGTCGCGATCACCATCGTCCCGACGATCGCGCCGATCGCGATCTTCACGCCCTTGCTGTCGCCGCGATCGGTGATCTTGTCCCATGCGATGAAGCCGCCGCCGACGACGATCGCCACCGCGCAGGCGAAGTAGGCCAGGAAGGTGGCCCACCCGCCGAAGGTGTTGAGCCGATCAGACAGGCCGGGAATCGGGATGGGGTTGAACGCCACGTAGGTGGTGGTGGCCGAGGCCAGGGTGGACTGGAGCATGATCTCTTCCTTCTCGTGAGGTGTGGAGGGTTGTGCAGTTGTGCCGTTACGGGGTTGTGCTGTTGTCGTTCGACATCACCGCGACCGCGGCGTCTCGCAGGCCCTGGCCGACGGCGGCGATGTCCGGGGCGACGACGGTGCGCGGATCGGACCGCCGCGCGGCCGGCGCGGGATCGGGGCCGGTCGAGGGCAGCTCGTTGAGCGGGGTGTCGACGAGGAAGTCGTGCCAGGAGATGTGCCACACGTTCGCGAAAAGGCCCGACCCGACCAGCAATTCGCGGTCGCGCCGGAGCCGGGCGGTCGGCTTTCCCTTCCGCCCGGCTACCAGCACCAAACCCAGCAACTGCACATGGGCTGGCGCATTGTTCGTCGCGTATTGGCGGGCGGCCAGCGACGCTGCGGCCAGGCCGCGCGCCGATTCTCGCGCAACGAGTACCGCGAACGGTGGCTCGTCGGCCCGCCCGGGCCACAACTGGCCGGAATCGCCGACATGCTCGAGCTGGGCCGCGAGCGTGGATACACCAGCACCGCCGTGGCAGCCCACGGCCGCCACCAGATGCGCCGGTAACCGGGTCGTGCGCCGCCCCAACATCTCCGATGCGCTCGGCGGCAAAATCGACGCACCCCGAATCGCTCCGGCGTTCTGCGCCGCCGACACCGTCTCCACACTCGCGGCCATCGTTGTTATGCCCCCTTCGGCGTGAGCTGCGGGAAGGTGACCTTGAGACCCGGGACGGCCTTCTCGGCGTGCCGGGAGAGGTCGACAGCGGCGTCGGTGACGGTCTTGCGCACCTGATCGGCGGCACCGCCCAGTGCCTTGTAGGGGGCTTCGGCCTGCTCAGCGGTCCAGTTCGCGGTGTAGGTCTGTCCGCCGATGGTGGTCTCGGCGTTGACATCTCCACCGACGCTGACCTGGTAGTGCACCGCAGGTAGACCGGCCTTGGTCGCCTGGTCGGCAGGTAGGTGGAGCTCGAACTGGTTGGCGCCGGGGTTGGGCAGCGGAGCGGGTTGCGGGCGGGGTTGCGGGGCGCGGCGGTTCGGGTCGGGCTGGCCGGGCAGTCCGGGCTGACGCGGGTTCGCGCCCGGATCTCCGGCACCGAGTGCGTGCGCGAGGAGTCCGCCGGCCGTTCCACCGGCCACACCGCCGACGATCGCCGCGGGGATACCCAGGGCGGCGGCACCGATCGCCGCACCGGCTGCGGCGCCGATCGCTGCGCCCGTTCCGGTGTGCGCGCCTGGGAAGGGCACCACCATGGTCGACCCGATGACTGCGCCCACGCCGGTACCGATCAGCGCACCACCGACACCGCCGGTCACTGCGGCGGGCACGCCGAGGGCGACCGCACCTGCGGTGCCGCCGAGCGCCACGCCGATGATGGTGGCCGCGGCCTGGCGGGACGCTTCGTCTTCGGGAACGCCGACCGAGATGAGGCCCTGGGCGATCTTCGCTTCGCCATAGGCCGACCACTCGTTGATCGAGACCCGCTGACGGTCGGTCAGCCAGGGAGCATCACGTTTGAGCTGGTCTTCCTCGACGAGGAAGTTGCCCACGCGCAACGTCTTCGGGGGCGGGGCAATCGGGCGGACCGGCGCGACCGGGCGGGGCAAGGTGTAGGCCCGCGGCGGTGCCGGGTTGTAGACGGTGTCGTAGTTGGGCTGGTTGTACGCCTGCGGATCGGCGTAGGGCCGATACGGAGCTTCCCGGGGCGGTGCCGGAATTGCGCCCGGACCGGGGTTGTAGTTGTAGCTTGGCGCAGTCTGCTGCGGAGGTGCGACCGGTGGGGTTGCGTCGTCGCCACCACCGCCGACGCCGCCCTGCTCGAACCCGTCGTCGGTCTCGCCCTGGTCGACACCGCCCTGTTCGTAGGCTGCGGCAGGGCTGTCGACCAGGAGGGTAGCGCCGAAGGAACCGGAAACCATCAGCGCAGCAAGCACTGTCCCGACGAACGGGGTGGCTGGTGGGGTGGTGCGGTGCCGGCGTTGTGCCCGCGACCGCCGGGGCGGGGTGTCGAACCGAGGCGACGTGACCGCTGGTGAGGTGAGGTACATGGGAGGGGGTGACCTTTCTATTTCTTATTTCGTGTGACAGACGCGATGTAGGTGCGTTCGCCGATCTGGGTGGTGGTGATGTTCTGGACATCGGGGTCGGGATCGCGGGTGCCGTCGGGCAGGATCAACGTGACCTCCACGCGGTAGGTATCGGCGCCGGTCTCGTCGATCGACAGGCAATACCGCGCTTGGGGATTGAGCGTGTCGATGCTTGATTGCAGATCGACAGCGCTGCCGATGCCCTCGACATTGGACGAGGCCATCGCCCGCGCGGCCGGCCCCGAACGCCAGTGGAAGTAGGCGTAGTTGAACGCTTTGATCACGTTCGGGCCCGACGTCAGGTCACCCGGGTCGCGGCCGGTGGTGGTGGACCCTTCGGTGGTCGAGGGGCATTCCACTGCATCGGAGAACGGGTCTGGGGTGTCCATGGCGGCGACCGGATCGGTGATGCCGTCGCCTCCCCCGCCGCCAACGACCGCTTTGATCGAGAACACGATCACCAGCACCGCAACGACGATCACGCCCACCGAGGCGCCCACGATCAGCAACCACCGACGTTGCCCCCGTGCCGGAGGCGCCGGAGGTGGCGTACTTCGAGCGACAGTCGGTGTGGGATAGACAGTCTCGACGTAAGGGTCGTCCTCGACATCCTCAAACTCGACGACCTGGGGGTCCTCGTGGGCGGCGTAGCTGTAGTGGTTGTCGTCGAGGGGTTCGACGTCATCGATGGGTGCGGTGATGTCCTGCTCAGCAGGCGTCGGCTCGTCGTTCCACTCGGTGGGCTGGTCCGGGTGAGGTTCGGCGGTGTGCAGCCAGGTCTGCACACTCGGATCGTTCTGCCAACCGGTACTCATCCGAACTTCACCTCGCCCCCGGGGCGGTATGCGCGGGTCCAGCGATCGCACTCGGCGAGGTGCCAGTGCAGAGGGTGTTCATCGCCGAACACACCGCGGCGGGCCGCGGTCAGGGAGAACGGGTCGATGGTGTGCAGCGTGTTGTCGAACACGTCGCGGTAGGTGGCGCCGACCAGCAGGTCTTCCGGCAACGAACCGTTCGAACCAACCACCAGCACAACGCTGTTCGCGTCGAGACGGTAGCCGCGGTCACCGGGCAGTACGCACCGCGCCCGTTCGTCGTACGCTTCTTTGAGCCGCGTGATGCTGTGGCCGTTGCCCATCCCCCATCGAGTCGACGCGCAGCCGTTCTCGTCGGTCAGGATCACCGCTGTGGCCGGGTCGGTGACTGCGGTGACCAGATCGACGGGACTCAACCACACCGGCTCACCTGCCTGCGGGTTGATGGGACGGCCCGGATGTCCGAGGTTGTGAGAGACATGTCCCCCGAGCGGGGGTCGGATTGCACTGTCACTGAACATGTACTCGCTCCTTCCGGAGTGATTCGCTGGGTGCGTGAGTGGAAGAGAATGGGTCTAGCTGGCGGTGGTGGTTCGACCACCACCACAAGCGCGGCACAACCCGCGCCCGCACACGCGGGAAGGGTTGGCCGAGAGGACGATCAGACTCATTGCGAGGCCCCGCTGAGGAACGGCGGCAGCCCGGACGCGCCGCCGGGAGGTGTGGTTTGCGGGACCGATGAGGCCCCCGAGGGAACTGTCTCCGACGGTGCCGATGGTGACGAGGTGCCGAGCTCCCACGGATAAGCCGGTTCCGACGTCGCAGCGCTCGGCGGCAACGACGTCGTGGTCAACGATGGAAGTGTCGACGAACCAGCAGACCCCTCCCCGAACAGCCACGAGAAGTCATCGCCGCCGCTGCCGCTATCGGGCGAGTTCGACGACCCGCCGTCCTTGCCGGCGATGTCGCGTGCGGCCGCCACAATCCAGTCCCCGATCAACTTCGTCGGGGGCTGGCCTGTCGGTGTGGCCGAGACCTCCGAGTACGAGGCGTGTTGCTTGGCCGCATCCCAGTACTTCAACAGCGAGGACACCTTGAACAGGTCGGAGTTCGCTTGGAACTCGGACTTGAACGCGGTAAACGCCTCAGAGACAAGACGTTCCTGGGTTGCCGGTGGGACCAGCGTGACCGCTGCCTGGCCCAGCTTCGCCCCCAGAATGCCGACGATGGCCAACGGATTCGCAGCACCCGCGGTGGCGATCGCAGCGATCGTGCCCGGAGTAGCGACCGTCTGCACAACGGTCTTTACCGCGTTGAACCCGATCGTGCCCACCTTGATCACCGCCGACAGCGCATCCTGCACACTCGGCAACGGCGTACGCGGGTCCGAGGCCACCGCCAACCGCTCCGACAACGTCTGGCGCGGTTGATAACTCAACGATTCGAGGTTGTTCTCCGACGCCTGCACATCTTCATTGACTACCGGTACCGCGGTCTTCACTGCGGTCAGTGCCAGCGCTTCGGCGATCGTCGACAACGACCCGATCGGATCGTCCGGGTTGAGTTCCGACTGGCCGGCGATGTTGGTGACCAACCGCGCCAACGGAGCATTCGCCGGGGCATCGCAAGCGAGATCGCCAGGCGTGCACGCCGACAGATAGCGCCCCGCGATGGCCTGGTACGACGTGTCCTCAACGTCGCCGACAGGGGCGATACCGCCGCCCGGCGCGTTGGTCGTCGACACCGCCACGACCTTGGACACGTTCGCGCCGCTGGTCCCCGGCACCGGGTCAGGAGAGGTCTGCCCCGGCTTACCGGGGAACAACGGCGCACCCTCAGGTCGGCCGGGATCGCCGAGATTGGCTAACAGAGCCAGCTTGTCGGCGCCGATCGCTGCTTTGCCACCGACGATGTCGTTCAAAACGATCCGAGTGACGTGAGCGCCCTGGGAGTAACCGACCAGACCGAACTTCGTGGCCGGACACGCGGCGGCCTTGTCTTTGATCCAGGACAAGGTCTTGGCGACTGCGCCCTGAACGGACTGCTCGTACGGGACCTTTCCGCCAGCCACAGCACCACCGAAGCCAGCGTCATAGGGTACATACGCACGGTCCATATCCCCGCGCGCGGCCGTGATCGCCGGATGGAGTACCTGGGACAGGAACCCCGCGTCCTTGGACGGATCAGCGTCTGGCGACGACTGGCCGGTGCCCTGCACCGCGTACACCATCAGACCCGGGCAACCCCCCGGCTGCGCTGGCGCCGCCGACACGTTCCCGACCCCGACACTGGCCAGGGCGATAACCGCCGTAGCCATCACCGCCAAGGCCGCCCCCCAGGGCGAGCGTCGCGAGTCCTGTCCACCCCTCTGGACAGGATCAATCACCTCTACACTGGTCACCGGGCCGGCCCCCCATCGAAAGACAGGGAGCTGACCCCTCCGGCGACCACACGCGAGCCGTTCGACGGCAAATCAATCGCGCTCGCGTGCAGTCGCCAACCACCGCTCCGGAGAGGGACTGTTCGACGGCAATCTGACCGTCCCTCTCCGGAGCCTGGGACCCGTGCCATCGATCGAAAGTCGACAGCAACACGCCCAGACCAATCTGGCCCACGAGGATCGGGCTCAAGAAGGTTCGTCATGCGAGTCCTTCACTCCAAGGGTTTCCTCGAAGCTGTAGGAGCAGCCCACCCCAGACGACCGTTGTCAGCCCATACCCGCAGGTACACTGCTCAACGCCCGCCTCGATGCCCGCACATACCGCATCGAGCTGGTATTCACCCGGTCCGGACGCCGTTCGAGTCGCCAAACTTTGCAGCGTCCGGGCCGGGGTCAAACTCGTAGTCTGAGACCCTGTGTCTAATTGCTGTGCATGTGTATCTCCAGTGCATAAGCTGCTCTATTGGCGGCTCAACCCTACAAACGGCTTTCATTATCCGAGCGCCAGTCCGAACTATAACCCGATGCTAAACCGAATGTAAACCGACGGTAGCCTTGCACTAGTGACATTTGGGGAGGGGGCTGCCCCGGAACGGGTCCACGGCGCTTAGAGTGCGGGTGTGGCCGATGCTTTGCGCTTTGGGCGCCTCGTGCAGCGGCGCCGGCAGGAACTGGGACTGTCGCAAGCCGACATAAGCCTCGCCGGCGGGCCGAGTGACGCGACTGTGCGACGCCTCGAGCAGGGTTTGATGGCTAAACCGCGGTTCGTCACGTTGACTAAGCTGGACGCTCCGCTGCGGTGGTCCGCGGGAAGCGCCGCTCGCGCTTTCGAGGGAGGAGATCCGAAACCTCTGCGAGATGAGCCCACGACCGATCTGGCCGCGGGCACGAATGACCCGATCTCTTCTCGCCCCACACGTCCCCTGACGCCCTCTGCGTACGGAGTGTTCATTCGAACCGACGCGCTGGCCGAACTGACTCGGAAGGTGCGCGCTGTCGATGACCTGTCGCCTTCGCTCGCCGAGGACCAGCGCGTTGTGGTGTCGAATCTTCGTCATGCGACCGACAGATTGACCCGAGCGTGGATAATCAGGCAGGCAGAAATAGCGCGTCGTGACGGCACTCTCGCTGATCTGATCCTCGTTCTTGATGATCATCTGCGAATGCCGCCGCCGGAAGGCGAGTCCGCCTCAGACAGCGATGACCTCAACTACTTGAGGTGGCTAGCCGGCTACTCGATGTCGATGCCTCAGGTTCGGCGATACGAAACGCGTTTCGCTGAGTTCGTAGCGAGTCAGTCAGAGCAGGTTGACTGACACGGAGTCGGTGCTCTCCTCATGCGTTGCTAGGTTCGGTGGCCCTGCGGGTCGGGTTGGTCTAATACAACCTCCAACCCGACCCGAGAGCACTATCCGGCAAAACCAGTCTTTAGGCCGCGCAGTCTTTGTTCATCGCGTCGCGCCACAAGACGCCATTGGTGGTGGCAAACCGAAGGTACACCGATACTAGACCGAAATGAAGGGTAAACACCCTGCGCGTCCGTCGAACGCGGGCGAATCCGAGGCTCGCCTGCGGCGGTACGGTTTGGCAATCCCTTGCGTGACCGTTGCGTCGTTTCGTTACGTCTACAGACCTTAGACGCTCTTCGTCGACCATCACTATCGAACTGCGGTGATCGCGCGGACCGGTCGCCCCCTACCCCGCGTGACTGCTGCGACGCCGCGGGTTTGGGTGTGCAGCTCGTGCCAGCGAACCGCCGTACCGGCCGGTAGGGATGAACCGTCCGAGGGGTTGGGCGTACCGGCTTACTCTGAATCCACTGATTCAGACTGGAGGTGGGCTTCTAGAGCTGCCCTGCACAGCTGCGAGCGATTCTCGGCACCGACTTCGACAACTAAGCGGTCTATGACAGTCAGGTTGCGACCCAGCATCCGGAACGTCAGGGAAGATCGCTCCTCTTCGGGTCTGGCTTCGATTCGTACGAACAGCCCATCGTCGTGGTGCTGGCGTTTGAGCTTCTCTACTAACGCCGGCAAGCGGTCATGATTGGCGACAATCGCGTCCATCAATGTCCCGGCGATAGTTGTTTCGTTCTGTTTGTTGTGCGCCTTGGTGGCTGTGCAGAGTGGCGTGGGAAGCGAGAGGGTGACTGGCACCAGCATCTCGTCTGGGCGGGTTTCGACGCGTTTCGGGCGTCGGGTACCTCGCGAGATAGGCCGAGTGGACGCTGCCGGTTGCGGTCGATCGTGCGGTAGCGCTGGGCCGTCGGGTACAGCTGGGATCGCCGCTGGTGCTGCGGCAGGAGCAGATGGCCTACGGGGCGGCGGCCCCGGGACGCCGCCGGTCCTCGCGAGACCGGTTACAGGCTTGCGATCGGTGGCCATCAGGCGGGTGCTCCTTCGTGTGTCGGCTCTGCGGAGGAATCTTGCTCGGTCTCGCGTCGGTCGATCTCCTGGAGGATCTCCTGGGCGAGGAGGACGTAGTCTTCAGCGAGAGACGGCGCGGTGCCTGGCACACGGTCGGGCCGTCTGCCTTCCTTGAGGGCCTTCCAGTACGGCTCGGCGTTGTCGACTTGCTCGGCCAGCTCGTGGGCGAGCAAACCCTTCTCCCGTACCTGAACCGAGGTCATGGTGCTATGGCGCACAACGGAATTGAACAGCGGGGCCACTCCTCCTAGCGCTGCGTCTAGCTTGGCTCGCGCCTCTCTACGAATGGCTTTCGCAGCGACCTCGATGCCGAAAAGCACGGCGCCCAGGACCTCGATGTCGGGGTTTGTTGACCTGGCACTAACCATTTCGTCAGCGAGCTTCTGCAGGCCGTCGATGCTCGAGTCGTCCGGTTTTGTCGGGATGACGATCCAACGTGTCGCAGCCAGTGCCAACCGTAGAAGATGGGGTCGTGTAGGTGGGGTATCGATAATTATAAGGTCATAGTCAGCTGCGATGGGAGTTAACGCATCTGCAAGTTGCCTGTGTGAACCTGGCGAACGCTGAGAACGTCCGATCAGTATCGCTTCCAGATCGTCGAGTCTGCTCCCACCCGGAAGTACGTCCAGATTGGGTCGGTAGTTGACCAGACTGGGTCGTAGTGCCTTCTCCTGCATGATCGCGTCAAAGATTTGTTGTCCAGAATCCCCGGACCCATCAATCTCGTAGCCTAGGTCGCGTCCCGCGTTGCCCTGCGGATCGAGCTCAATGAACAGGACGTGCCAGCCGGCGGCAGCGGCCAAACCAGCGACATTTGTCGCCGTGGACGTCTTACCGACGCCACCCTTGCCGTTTGCGATCGTGACAACCCGAGACAGTGCGGGTTGAGATAGGTGTTGCACTGAGTCCTCCAATGGGGTGGTGCGCATGGACCGCAGGAAGGCGGTACCTCCCGGGCGCTTTGGGGTCCGCTATGCGCAGAGGGTAACAGCGCACATCGGTTCGCGCGGTGTACGACACGCTACGGACGACTTTGCGTTCTACCGCGAGGTCTCCCGTGCGCGACGCCGCAGATACTCACTTGAGCTTGGCAATGATCGAGGCGTTAACAACGACGATGTACCTGGTGGGCGGGCGACATCTACGTCCTGCGTTACGTATAGACATAACTGCTTAGACAGAGCTGCCATCACCGCGCAAGGGTATGTGTTCAGTAGTTCGGTGTGTACATCGATCTTCGTGTACCGCATCAGCGGAGCCGGTAAACGGAGAAACAGTTAGACGCACAACGCTTGCAACGTGAAACAAGTTATGGCGGTGCATGCGGACATGAGTGCTCTGTGTCGCATAGGTCGCCTTGCGAGCGCACGCAAGCAGCCCAGTACTTAGCACTTCACAGCAACGTGTACTGAGTGCGACATGGGCTTTCGTAATCGGGTGGGTACGTTCGTTGCTGCAGCGCAGCGTATGGGGGTAAGGACGCTGCGGCCCATCCCGTACATCGGTGCGGCACTTCACGCTGTATGTATGGCGCGCCGAAAAGTGCAAGGTACGTCCAGGTAGACGTAGGAACGTATTTGTCGGCGTGCGGTCTGACTGGTGGCGGCCATTAACGCAGAAGGTCCGAGCAGCAACCAACGAGGGTGCACTTCCTCGGATGTCGTAGTGCGTGTTAGAAGGCCCATTGGGGGGCGTAGGGCGCAGCTCCGTGACCACAGTGTTGTCCCGATTCATCTAGACGGTCTTGTCGACTGCACTGAGCGCGTGGCTGCGCGCCTTGCAGCGTGAAGTAATGCGTGCATTATTACGACCTGAACAGGCTGTTTGTGCGCATGCGGGTCGCCATCGACGCGGTCGGTAGCCACGTTTGCGGGGAACGAAAGTCGGAAACCAGGATCGCGGATGCGATACCCAGGACGAACAAAAGCTTCGTGTCTGCGCCCGAGAGAGTTTCGCGCTCTCGACTAGGCCCTTGAAAGACCAAGGCGCCCGGTGGCATAGCCACGCAGCTCGGCTGTCGACCGAGTGGCTTGTGAACCGACAGCTCAACGAAGCGGTCCCCGCGCAGACTTGCGCGTCTGAGTGACCTGACCCGGTGGGACGGCTTTGACCATCCGCGACACGGGTGCACAAAGTCATAAAGACATGAGACCACAGCGCAGCTCGTCACGACGAGTTTCGTCCCACCAATGATGACTGGGGCTCGCGTCCGCCTTGCTCGATCGCTGGTCTACCTCGCCGCAGCCATCCGCTAACATGTGACAGCGGTCCTCGAAGTCTGTGGATTGGCCGGGCGGACCCCTTTTTGGGTCACGACACCGACATAGGCCCACAACTGAACCGGGCTCACTCAGGATGACCTGATGCTGACCGGGGAACCAGTGCCACAACTACAAGCGGCAGCTCAAGGCGGGCACCTAAACTCCGTGCTCTACGTAGATCACCGAGTCGTTTCACTCCCCCGGGGGCACCGGTGTCGCCCGCCGGCCCCTCGAGTTCGGCCGCTAGGCCCAGTGCCACCAGGCTCTCGGCACTTCGGGAGACTTGCTGAGTGATGGCTGCGGCGGGGTTCCGAGAACTGAGGCGACGTCGTCACCAACCGGATGACAGCCGTATGGGTCGGCCGTATGGGCCGGCGGGAGATGTTCGATTCTGAAGGTGGGCGATCGCGTACCGACGACCCGTTGGGCTGAGGAAGCAAGAATGAACGCTTAGTGCGGCTGACAGGAGTCCTGGCAATCGCGCTGAGACGGCAGACTTACGTAAACGACTCCAGATCGCACCGTGACGAGCTGTCACCCATTTTGGCCCTAGGGGATAGGAAAACTCAATTTCGTCGTTCTGCGGGGAACTGGGAGGCGGTTTCGATTTGCGCAGGTCAACGGTGCGCAAATGCTGTCGTGATCCGGTAACTGTAGTCACGCGCTGGCTCTCGACGCGCACCGCTGGCCGGTGGGGGAGCGGAGAACCGCGGCGGAGTAGATCTTCTGACCCAATCGGCGAACTACTGATGGCCCGCTTGAGGCGCGCCTGTGACTCAGTCGGTGCCGCTTCTACCGACAGGCCGACGGCTTGTCGATGCCTGCCGGTTAGCCCGCTCTATGTTGCTGCTGCGAGGGCTGCGCAGCACGAACTGCGTCCAGCAAGCGAGTGAACTCGCTTGCCAGAACACTCCCGTCTGAAAGCCCCAGGAGCACACCTTCCGCGCGGGCAACGGCTGTGTCTAAGCCAGCGACTGACGAGGGCTCCGGGTTGGACTTGGGTGACGCGGACGAATCGAACGCCGCAAGGTCGCGTTCGAGCATCTGCGCCATCTCGCGATGATGCTGAAGTTGCGCGGAAATTCGTCGAGCGGCGTTCTCGGCGGAGCGCCGGCAGGCATCCGAGCAATAGATTCGAGGCCGACCACGACCCGCGGTCCTACGAAACTCCTTTCGGCACTGCGGGTCAGCGCAGTACGCCGTCACTACCGGAGCTTTGGTCGACCGGTTCTCGATAGCTGCCGGAACTGGCGTGGGTGCGCCAAGGCGCCCACGCCGGCCGTCAGCGGACCGATCCATCCACCCAGTGTGGCATAAATTCGCGCGAAAATACAGCCGCACAACGCAGGTGACCTGCGGAGATGCGAGAACCGCCCTACTCGATGTCCCCTGACCCGCCGTCCAGCACCAACATAAAATCGCGCGGAATTAGCGCTCATACAATTACACCGATGTGATTCGAGCCGACGAGGGGGTGTGATGACTGCAGGACGCGCAGGCAGCACCGGTCCTAGGGTGGCCGCTGCACCGCGGCTCGATCGTCCCTGCGGAAGATCGTGCTCGAGCTTGCGCAGTTCTTCAGCCCAGCACCACGATCGGCCCCTACTCCCGACGACGGTCGATCAACGCCGGTGCCGCGCCTTCGACGCGAACCAGATCTTTCCTACCCTGCGCCACCTTCACGCTGCGCGCCTAGCATCGCCAACCCAGAAGGGAGCCTCCGAACCTTCCGAACGCTGACATCTGAATAACGCGCGAGGTCCAACACAAGGACCCCCCGATTACCAGTCGGAGGGTCCTTGATCTGAAGTTTCGAGACTGAGTTACCAGCTCGGTCTCACGGGCTCTCGCCCATCCCCGAAGGGACTGTCTTGCCGGACAGATCTCAGGGTAGCGTGCGCCCTCTAGGAGTGCCCGCAATCCCTGTGCTCCGCGTGTCGCACAACCACACGCGGGGAATCGACTGCATTCGTCCGCAGCACTCACCCACTAGTGGGTGGACATGCTGAGTGAATGGAGGCAGTGGTCGCCCCGCTCCACAGTGCGTGTCGACGCAACAAATGAACACAGATACCGATCAGCACCATGGCCAGAACGAATGCCACCGGTGCCTATCGCGACGTATCTAGCGGACCGCCATTCCCGGTACACGCTGCTCGCATTCGACCTGGATGCAGGACCGTACGGTCCCGAGGCCGTTGCTGTGGATGCCAACGTACTTACCGGCGTCCTAACCGACTTGGGTGTGAGCCACCTGCAAGTGCAGTCGGGGCCCTCAGGAGGGCGGCACATCTGGGTGCGCGTCATTGACCCAGGGATACCCGCGGAGAAAGTCGCCGACCTTGCTCGTAGGCTGCGCGCGCACCTTCCAACCCTCGACATCTCTCCGCTTACCAACCCCGTGTCGGGCGCAGTTCGGATCCCCGGGTCTGTGCACCGGTCGGGCGGCAACGCGACGCCACTATTGACCGGACGGGAACTGGGCAACGCCGTCAGGGACATGCAGGCTCGGCCGGCGCCACCCGACCTAGCTGAGTGGCTGATAGCGAGGTTCCCAACAACCGCGCGGCAAAACTCCACGCAGCGCACTACGACTATCGGCCTACGTCTGGTCGGGCAGGGGCCTGCCACACGGGTTGATCGCGCGCGAACCGAACTATCCTCAACTACGGCTGAGCGCCTAGCCACGCGGCTCACAGCCGCCGACGATCGCTCGTCACACGCGTGGTCGATCATGCTCGGGATGGCCGCTAGCGGTTGGTGTTGGACTGATGTGCTTCAACATCTGCACAAGCCTGGACTCGTCCGCTTGCGCGAAGACCTCCGCCAGAACGAGGCGCACGCCCTCACGCAATGGCATAAAGCACTGCGTACTGCTGCCGAGACAGCGTGGCCAAGAGCGCAAGGCGACCACACCGTCGACGACCCAGTCCGCACTCACATTGAGGCTGTCTTCGCTGCAGCGAACTCAGATCCCGCAACTTGGGCACGGAAGGGGTGGGCCAGTGCTGAACGGGTCCTGCACAGCCTCCTCGTTGTGTGCGCTCAGGCGCACACAACGACCGTGAACATCGACGTTCGCCGGCTAGCCGAAGCCGCTAACGTTCACGCCGCAACAGCATCGAGGGCACTTCACCGCCTCCAGGCAGAAGGCTGGATCAGACGAGTCGCTGAGGCGCAGGGGACAGAGTCGGCAACCTGGGAGCTCGCACATGTTGCGTTTGACACAGCTGCAACACAAGGGGAAACACGCCCCCCGTTTGCCAGCTCCACCCTGCGACTCCACCATGCCCACCACGACATCTGGGTTTGGCGAGAAGGTCTAGGCGGAATCGCCGAGAGGATCCATGCAGCCTGGCAGGGTGGTCACGTATCCGTGATCGGTCTTGTGAGTGCCACGGGTTACTCCAGCCGGTGCGTCCGTGCGTGGCTTCGCTACTTCCGGGAGCTGAACCTACTGACTCCCTCCAGGGATAGGTGGGACGAAGTAGCCGTCGCATTCGGATCTTACGGCGCAATGGTCCGACGGGCACAGAGCCATCTCGTCGATCGACTGGTTCGCGACTGGTGGGATGAAGAACTTAGCTGGCGAAAGCAAAGAGGGAAGCGAAGGTATCGAGGTCCGGGCAGAGTGGCAACGGATCCGCAAGCGATCGCACTGCCAATCGCAGCGCCCTCGCGGACACGGTATGGGCGGTTCCCGACGCGGCCCAACGGGAAGGTCGACTATCCGTTGGCTCGTTCGTTGGTGCGTAGTCACATGCAGACAAGTAACGCTGCTTAGGTGTCACCGCGATCATCAGGACTCTGCGTGACAGTCCGACATCACGCCACAGCGAAGTTCCCGCGGGGTCTAAAGAGATAGTGCTGGGCCGGATTGGACGCCTGCTCACGCTGGCACACCTCCGTTGGCGGGCCGTTGATGATCGGCCGGGTGTCGGGTGTCGGGCGTCGAAACTCGGGAACCTTTAGGTGACTACACAGCAACTGACGGGTGTAAGGGTCGCCGCAGCGGCCACCTCTCACCCGATTGGAGAACCAACCTATGGCAACAACTTCGACTCGTCTGCTCGCCGGCGCTGTGCTTGCAGCGGGCCTCGCGGGCCTCGGAGCGGGTGTCGCGACCGCGGCGACGGGCCCGTGGGTTTCGGACTTCGGAATCAACCATGTGCATGGTGGTGCCACCGAAAGTCAGGAGCCCTTCACCTTCAAATTCGGTGCGGAGTACGGCGATCCAGTTGGCAACGACGACTTCACTCGTCGTGGCTACGGTGATCCGATCGGTGACGCTGGGCAGTTGAAGGTTTTCCGCCCCTGACATTCGGGGTGGGTTCGGTGCCCGGACCCGCGGTGGCGGGTCCGGGCACCTCTGTCTGCGGGGAGATGACGACGACGTGTGCGATGTCGTCGGTCAGTGTGCTCGTTGGTCGGCGGTCGTCAGGATCAGGTATTGGGCCGAGGCTTGTTGGTGAGCATCGGTTTTGGTGTTGCCGATGACCTGGGCGCCGTATCGCCCGACAGTCAGTGCGCAGCTGTGTGCTTGGCTTGTTGGGTGCTTTTGGCAGGTGGCGGTGGGCAAGCCTGGTGGGTTGTCGGCGCCGGTCCAGCCTCGGGTGCGGTTGGACCCGAGGAAGCTGTCGAGATAGGTGCGCGCGCCCTCGGCGGTGTCCGCGCGGAAGACCGCCGAGTTCTCCACTGCGTTGGCATCCGAGCCGATCTTGGTCAGCACCTCGAAGTCGGTGACGGGGTCGGTGCTGGTGTGGGCGATGCCGCGTGGCCCGTACACCGCTCCGCGGTCAGGGGAGTCGGGGTTCGCCCGCAGGTAGGCCGCGGTGAACGGCAGCGCGTAGATGAGGATGGCGTCGGGGTCGATCAGCGGAGTTTCACCGTCGGGGGTGGGCGTGAACTCGTCGATGTAAATCTTCTGCTGAGTGATCGCGTTGGCCATACGCACCAACGACTCTCCGCTGCGGAACTGCGTCGTGGGGCCGTAGTACCGATCGAAGAACACATACGAGTCGTGAGCGGTGACAGCCAGGATCGCTGTGGACGCACCGAAATCTTGGATGACAGTTCGGGTGCCCGGCGCCCCGTCGAGCGGCACGATGGGCTTGTTGTCGATTTCGGCGACCGCGGCACTCATTTGCTCAGCGGCGGCGGAGGCGTCGGCAGGGTTGCGATATTTCAGGACCGCATGCCGCAGCAGGTGACGAGCAGCCCCGACGTTGGCATCCCCGTTGTCGGCGGTGGTGACAAATCCGGTGATGAACTCCGCGTTGGCCGGAACGTCGGCCGCGCCCGGGACGACCGCGCGCCCGATCCCGGCAGCGTCGTCGAACTCGCCGACAGGCCATTGCCCATGTGTGAGATCGGGATTGACCTCGAACGGCGCCAGCACGAACTGCGCCATCCGGGTCGCCTCGACCCGCTCGGGGTCGGTGACCGCGCGCCCGAACGGGGCTCGCGCCCGGGTGGGGTAGTCACCGGTGTCGAGGGCATCAACCTGCACGGCAGGGTCGGTGAATGTGGCTGAGCTGGGCTGCCCGTCGACCGTGCAGCCGGCCAGCACTGCGGTCACCGCCGCGGCCGCGGCGATGGAGCGACCGAGGTAGCTGCGCGTCATCGTCGCCTCTCGTCCCGTCTACTTGGCGTTCTGGTCGGCCTTGGTGAGGATCAGATATTGAGCCGCGGCTTTCTGGTAGACGTCAGTCTTGTTGGGCGACTGCACTTCTCCGACGTAGCGGCCGACCTGCACCTTGCAGTGATAGATCGTGTACTTGCCGTCAGCGCTGGATTGGGCAGAGCAGTTGGCGGCCGGCAGCCCGGGCGGTGCGTCGATCTTCTGATCGTCGGCTTCGCTCGTAGCGGCCAGCGTGGCGGCCTGCTCCTTGGTGTCGGCACGGTAGACGATGGAACGCTCGATCGCGTTCGCGGTCGAGCCGGCCGCACGCAGGTCGTTGAAGATGCCGGCCGGGTCGGTGGAGAAGTGCGACAAGCCACGCGGCCCGTACACCGCGCGCATGCTCTGCTGTGGTCGGCCGGTGATGCCGTTTTCCATCTCGGTGTCGGTGTAGGGCAGGGCGTAGATGAGGATGCTGTTCTCGTCTATCTTTGGCGGCTGGAATCCTCCGCCGTTGCCGCGGGCGGCGTTCTCCGCAGCCGTGGGGGTGCGCGGGAATTGGTCGATCAGCGCCGACTGCAACGTGATTGCTTTGCGGGCCATCGGCTCGAGCTGGTCGGAGTGGGCGGCCAGGGAGGAGGCGAACTCGTAGATCACGTACACCCCGTGCGGGGTGTAGGTCGTGAAGTAGCTCTTGTCGTTGCGGGTGGTCTCGAGGGCGTAGGCACCCTCGACCCCCGGCAGGCTGGTGACCGGGCTGTTCTGCTGGCGGGCGCTGACCTGGGCGAGTTGCTGCGCGGCGGCGCGGGCATCAGCGGCGGTTTCGTAGCGCAGCACCATGTTGTGCAGGCCGCGCGGGTTGTCACGTTCGGTCGGCGCGGTGGTGAACAGGGACGAGAACCCGCCGAGCAGTGCGTCGTTTGCCGGGATCACCGCCGCGTCGGCGTTGATGTGTGGCACCAGGTTGCGGCGGCTGGTGATCGGTGCGTTGGATTTGTCCGGGGCGGTCAGGTCCGGGTCGACCTCGAAGGGCACCACGATGAACTGTGCCATCCGCTGGCTTTCGACCTGCACCAGTTGTGAGTCGTCGGCAACACCGAACGGTGGGCGCGGTTCGGTGGGGTAGGCGCCCGGATCGAGGGCGGCCAGATCGACCGTCGGCTCGGCGCTGCCGGTTGTTGAGGATTCGGGTGCGGGTTCGCCGCCGGTTGAGCATGCGGCCAGCATGCCCGCGGTGACCGCGGCTGCGGCCGCGAGTGGGTACCAACGCTTCATCAGGGTCTCGTTTCTCTCCTGCAGCCCCTGCGGCGGAGGACCAACGACCTCACCCGGGCCACCGCTGCACACTGGTGTTGTTCCAGTGTGTTGCTGCGCGAACCCCGAACGGTTCCCCCGAAACCCGGATCTGCACGATCCTCTTGTTCGGCTGCAGAATAGTGCGCCCGCTGTCGTGCCTGCACAGTCGGGTCTGACATCGGGCGGTCGGTGCCCCATTCGAACGGTCGAAACCACCCGTCTCGACCCCTCAGCTCGTGGGACACGCGCTTTAGGGTCGAGGCGTTCTCGATTCCCGGATGAGGAGCCCCCTCTTGATGCCTATCTCGACTCGTGGTGTGCGCGCGGCGGTGACCGCTCTGGCCGTGGTGGCTGCTGGTGCTGGGCTGCTGGTGGCGCCGGCACCAGCCCAGGCCGCCGAGAACGTCTACGGTGCGATCGCGATCTCCCAGCGCACCGGCAACACCGCCTATGCGATCAACTACGCCACCGCGTCGGCGGCCAAGCGGGCCGCCGAAGCGAAATGCCGGGCGTCGGATTGCCGGTGGGTGGTGCAGATGGCCCGCAACTGCGGTGCGGTCACCCAGCAGCCCCGCACCTTGCGGTGGGGGTGGGCCTACGCCCCGACCCGACGGTCCGCGGAGGTAGCCGCGGCGAATGAGTCCGGGCCGGGGTCCCGCACGATCATCTGGGCCTGCACCGCCGGCGCCTGACACCCACCGTTTTGCGTTGCCCTGCCGCGTCGACCAGCATGCTTTCCATGACCGGTCGGGGGAACGGCGGCACCGCTACGAGACGATGGTCGGCGTGAACGCGCCCGCAGCACCCCAGACGGGGGTTGACGCGGCCGCGGCGGCGGTCGTGGCTGAGGCGGGAAAAGTGCTGCGCGCCTACAAACACGACGCCGTCGCCGACCTCGCCGAGACGAAACTGCACCGCGCGCCGCAGCGCACCGTGGTGGTGGCCGGCGAGGTGCAGCGCGGCAAAAGTTCCCTGGTCAACGCCCTGGTCGGCTACCGCGACCTATGCCCGGTCGGCGTTGATGTCACCTCCTCGGTCGCGGTGTCGGTCACCACCACCGGTGATCTGCCCGTCGCCCATGCCGCCGAGTTGTTCTTTCCCTCCGGTCCGCGCCCGGCCGAGATCGGCGAGCTGACCGACTGGGTGACCACCGGCGGGCGCATGGTGTGTGATCGCAGCGTTGAGGAGCTGCCCACTGCGGCGGCGATCGCACTGCGCGAGGCGGCGGTGGCCGAGATGACGCTTATCGACACCCCCGGTGTCGGCGGCCTGGACCCCGGCTTGGCGAAACTGGCCGCGCACTCCACCCAGCAGGCGTGCGTGCTGGTGCTGGTCTGCGATGCCTCCGCCCCGATCACAGCCCCGGAGATGACCTTCGTCCGCGAGGCCACCGCCGGCGTCGATGCCGTCGTCGTGGCCGTGACCAAAACCGACAAACACCTGGGACGCTGGCGGGCGATCGTCGCCGAGAACCAGCGGCTGATCACCGAGCACCTGGGCCGGGTGGTGCCGGTGATCGGGGTGTCGAGTCTGCTCGCCGTCCTGGCCGCCGAGACCCCCGACCCGCAGGCGCGTCACCGCCTCGAGGCCGACTCCGGGATCGCCACCCTGCGCGCGGCGATCACCGACCGACTCGACGCCGCCGCGGCCGCCCCGCACCTCGATGCGGTCCGCACCTGTCTGGACGGGCTGCGCACCGTGCGCACGACCATCGCCGACGAGCTCGCCGCGCTAAGCGCCGGCGCTCAGGCGTTGCCGGACCTGACCGCCGAACGCGACCGGCTCACCGACCTGCACGCCCAATCCCGCCAATGGGAGCAATATCTCGCCCGGGACCTGACCCTGCTGCGGCAATCAGCGGTCGATGACCTCGAACGCCGCCTCGATGGGGTGCGCGAGAAGTGGACCACCTACATCAACAGCAACGGCATGGCCGTGTTGCGGCGCAGCGAACAGAAGTTCACCGCCGACATGCAGGTCGATCTGCAGATGGCGATGGCCGAAACCCTCGCCGGGTTCCTGCACGAGCTGCACGACACGATCATCACCCCACGCTTCGCCGACGACCCCACGGTGTGGGAACAGATCAGCGACCGCATCGTCGCCTCGATGCAGGACAAGAAGATCGAAACCCACCAGGTCACCAGCAAACGCCAAGGGCTGCTCGACCCCACCCTGTTGACCATGGGTGTGGTCGGGTCCTCCACCCTCGGCGGGCTTGTCGGGCTTTCAGCGCTGATGGGCGTCGGCGCCGTCATCGGCGCGGTGTGGGTCGGAGTGAACTTGAGCTTCCGGGCGATCCGCGCCGGCAAAACCAACCTGCTGGCCTGGCTGCGAGAAACCCTGGCCGCCACCAAGACCGCCACCGGCCGACTCCTCGATAGCGCCGTCGCCCAAGCCCGCCCCGACATCGTCATCCGCTACCGAGATCACCTGCGCGCCACCATCGAACAGCTGCAAACCACCATCACCCACGTCCAGGAGGCCGCAGCCGCCGACGCCGCCACCCGCGAGAAATCCACCCAACGCCTCACCTCGAACCTGGCCATCGTCGACAAACGCATCACCGCCGCCCAAGCACTCCTCGACGGAGACCCGACATGAGCAGCGGGACACCAGTTTCGGTGCACACCACGCTCGACCGTGGGCTGCATCAGCTGGCCGCGCTCGGCGGGGACTGCGTCGACCACGCTAATGCGATCGGCACCATCTTGTGGTCACCGCCGCGCGTCGTGGTCGTCGGCCGGCTCAAAGCGGGCAAATCCACGCTGGTCAATGCGCTGATCGGCGCCCCGGTCGCCGAGACCGCCGCCCTGGAGGCCACCAACGTCGTCACCGTCTACCGCGACGGGTCCCCGTCGCGGGCAGAGGTCCTCGCCCTCGACGGCACCCGCCACCGCGCCGCGCTGCGCCCCGGCGCCGGGATCGAGTTACCGATCCCGTCGGCCGAGGTCGCCTACGTCGACCGGTGGTTGCCCTCGGCGGCGCTGCGCGAACTCACCCTCATCGACACCCCCGGCCTGTCGACGCTGACCGCCGCCAACGACGCCGCCACCCGCCGGGTGATGATCGACGGCTTCGAACAGACCCGCACCGCCTCCATCGATGCCGACGCCGCGGTGTTCCTCTTCGACGCCGCACCCCGCGTCGATGAGATCGAGTTCCTGCACCGGCTGCCGTTCACCCCGTTGACCATGCTCGGGGTGCTCTCGCGCGCCGACTCCTTCGGCGAAGGCGCCTTCGGCCGCCGCGACCCGCTCACCCACGCCGCCGCCCACGCCGCCGCCATGGCCGGCCCACTGGCCGGGATCGTCCACACGATCGTCCCGGTGTCCGGGCTGATGGCGCAAACCAGCCACACCGGCATGCTGACCGAACGCCACGCCGCGCTGCTCGCCCAGCTCCGCGACGTCCCGCCGCTAGAGGTGCTGCGGATCTTCGACTCCGAGGACCCTGCCAGCGGGGGAGTGCCGCCGGCTGACCGGCGTGAATTGCTCGCCCTGCTCGGCGAATACGGTGCTCTCAACGGTCGCCGGGTCGCCGCCGACGGCGCCGCAGCGCTCAGCACTTGGCTGGCCGAACGATCCGGGATCGCCGCCCTGCGCCACGCCCTGACCGCGGCCACCGGACGGTTCGCCGTGCTGCACCGCGCCCACCGCATCCTGGCCCGCCTCGATCAACTGGCCTTCACCCATCCCGCCCGCGACCACATCCGCACCCTGACCGCCGGTCTACGTGCCGACCCGGCCATGGCCGCGGTGACCGTGCTCGAGGACTACCAGCGCATGCTCGACGTCGACCCCGACGCCGCGGTCACCGACGAACTGCGCACCATCCTCACCGCCACCACCCCCGCCGGCCGCGTCGGCCTCGACGGCCACCCACCACCGGCCGCCGTCACCGCCGAAGCCCACCGCCGCCTGGCCGCCGCCCAGCAACGCAGCCTGGCCACCCGGTCGGCGGCCGAGGACGCCGCCCTGGTCACCCTCATCCGCACCTACACCGCTCTGGCCGCCGGCCACTGACACCCCTCCCGCACAGGACGATCCGACACCATGACATCTGCCACCCAGACATCTGCCCCCCACGCCTGGTCGCTGGCGATCGACTTCGGCACCTCAAACTCGGCGGCCGCGCATTCGGGCGCCACCAGCCGCAGCATCGAAGCGCTCGCGCTGACCCACGCCAGCAACCTGATGCCCTCGGCGGTGTTCGTCGACACCGCAGGCACTGTCCTCGTCGGGGGTGCCGCCCTCAACTCCGCCGCGCAGAACCCGGCCGGGTTCATCGCCTCACCCAAACGCCTCATCGGTGCGCAACCGGCCGTCGCAGCCAACGGGCACACCCTGCCGATCTACGCCCTCGTCGCCGCCGTGATGCGCACCATCATCGGCCGCGGGGTCGCCGCACACGCCGGCACCATGCCCGACCGGGTCGTGCTCACCCACCCCGAAGCGTGGGCGCCCCAACAGATCCAGGTCCTCACCGACGCCGCGAGGGCTGCCGGCATCCCGGCCGAGCGGATCACCACGATCTCCGAACCACGCGCCGCGGCCGGGCACTACTCCCGCTCCCACGCCCTGCAACACGGCACCAGGATCGCGGTGTTCGACTTCGGCGGCGGCACCCTCGACATCGCCGTCCTCGAGGTCACCCCCACCAACACCTTCCAGGTCATTGCCGCCCGCGGCGACAACGGTTTGGGCGGCAAGAACTTCGACGCCCTGCTGCAACGCTGGGTCGAGGACCGCCTCGCCGACCGCGACCCCGACCACGCCGCCTGGCTGCGCCGCACCGCCCCCATCGACGCCATCCAGTCCCTGCAGGACTCCATCCAGCAGGCCAAAGAGCTGCTGTCTGAAACGCCGTCGGCCACCATCTCCGTGCCCGGCCCCAGTGAACGCACCACCCTGCAGATCACCCGCGACGAGTTCGACGAACTCATCACCCCCGCCGTCGACGCCGCCGTCCAGCTGACCCGAACCACCCTCGCCGACGCCGGACTGACCCACCCCGACCAGCTCACCGCCCTCTACCTCACCGGCGGGTCCTCCCGCATCCCCCTCATCCAGCAACGCCTCGGCGAACTCGGTCCCGTCGCCACCCTCGACGACCCCAAAACTGTTGTCGCCCAGGGCGCATTGCTCACCGTGTTGGCGGACTCGGCGCCCACACAGCCCCGCGGCATCCCCGAAGCCGCCGACCTCATGCCGACCTGGCACACCCAACCCCGCACCCTGCGCTCACCAGCCCAGCCCACCTCCTCGCGGCGACGCTGGCTGCGCATCGGCGCCGCCGCGGTCGCCGTCATCGCCGCCGCCGCGATCGTGACCACCATCGTCACCACCGCCAGCGGCAGCGACGACGACCCCACCGATGCACCCCAGGCCACCCAAACCTTGGGCACCGACACCACCGCCGCCGGGCCCACCGGGGAAGACGGCGGGCCGATCCTCACCGACCCTGACCAAATCCGCCAGCAACTGCCCGGCGCCCTGCAATCCCAGATCACCGACTGCACCAACGGCAGCTTCACCGACAACGGCGCGCTCAAGCTGGACTGCACCCTCAACGAGAACGGGACCTTCAGTGGCCTCAAGATTGCGGGCGGCCTCTCACCCTCGTTGCGGATCCACATCAACGTCGACGACAACGAAGCCGCCCGCGAGGTTCGTAACCTGCGTAACGGGGTCTACAGCGCCGGTAAGGGCACTGTCGTCGAAGACACCAACCGCCAGGCGGCCGCCGAGATCGCGCCGAGCCTGAGCGACAACGAATACGACATCAGTTACGCCAACACCGGTACCGGAGTGATCCTTTCGGTCGCCGAGCTGTCCTCGGTAGAGAATGCCCGTACCTTCCTCACCCGCTCCGGCCTCATCAACTGAGTGCGCAGAGGTGTCGACGTGATCGGGCAAGCCCACCGTGAAGGACTGGAATGACGAAGTCGATCGAGCGCGCGATCGTCCGTGCGGTCGCCAGTCGGATCGCCCAGCTCGATGACGGGCCGCGCTACGCCTCCTATGCGATCGCCGGACTGGTTCTCGCGGCCTGCGCGCTCCTGCTCCCGGACTACCTCATCGTGGTCGTATTCCCGCTGGGGCTCGTTGCTTTCGGCTTCCTCGTTGCGGCTATCGCTGGTGCTTATCCGGCAGAGAAGATCGCGTTCTGGTCGGGGCTGACCTTCGGCCTGGCGGCCGATTGCATCTGGCTAGGCCTGGTATTCGACGGGGTTCTGTGAGTCTGAAACGGCAGTTACCCACAGGCCCAGTCAAATACGTTCGATTCGAGGTCGTACTGGAGGGTGCCGGTGCCGATGTTCATCCCGGGAAGTTCGAACAGGTCGAGATAGTACGGGGTGAGTCCGTCGGGAATCCACTGGGAGGGAAAGACTGTGCCGCCGAGGTGATTGAACCACTGAAGTCTGTCGGCCCAGTCGTGGGAGTCGCCGTCGCCCCAGGTGCTGAGGTACGGAGTCTCTGTGGTGGCGTCACGTTCGACGGGGGCGATCCCGGCGTTGGGGTCGTTGCGGCGCGGCGTGAGGCGCACGAGCATCGGCGGGTCGTCGTGGTTCCACGCATGGCGGGGCAGTCCGTCGTGGGCATGTTCTCCGGGACGTCGGCGGTCTGCCGGTGGTGAGCCGATCTGAGTGAGTTCATCGGCGGTGAGCCAAATGGCTGCGAAGTAGAGATCAAGGATGTCCGTGAGGAGAATCTGCTGGGGGTGGGGGCGGTGATGGTGCAGGTCGATGATGAACGGATCGGCCGGATCGGGGGTGTCGGGTAGCGGCATGAATGCCTCGCCGGCTCCCTGGAAAAGCGCAATTCCTGGGAGGTCAGGGCCGTGTCGGCGGAAGTGGTCGGGGAGCCACAGGGTGATGATGTGCATCATCGGCATCCCCGTCGTCGGATCGCGCGGCCACTGCTGAGGTGCGATCCCCGGACCGACCGGTCCGATCCGGCCGGCGGGAACCGAATGCTGGGCCGCCCAGCTGGCCGGATCAACCCGCGAGTCTTCGGACGTGTGACCCGGGTAGGCCCACAACCCGCCGTCGCCGTCTTCGAACACCATGTCGTAGACGGTGAACCCACCGTCGGGGTCGCGCTCGAAGACGGGCTCGGTGAGAGTCGTGAACACGTGATCAGCCATCTTGCGCGTGGCCTCCTGGGATCGTCCGTGTATCGGCAGGGGGGTGACGAAGCGACCGATACGCATTGCCGGGTTGTGAGTGTAGGTGTGGGCGCGTGCAGACGATTGGCCGTCTGCACACACCCGGAGCGGGCGATACGCTGCTGGCGTGGATGCGAACGATCGAGGTTCGATGCCGTTGAGCTACCGAAATGTCCAGCCGGACGGTATGGCCGTCGAACCTCGTCCGCAAGTGATAGCCGCTCGTGCCGCCGACATTGTGGCGACCGAGCGAGGCTCGGTCGACGCCGTCGCCGAGGCTACGGCCGAGTTGCCCAGCTACGTCGCCGAAGTGACCAAATGGGACCTGGTGGCCGCCGTGGAGAAGACCGCCGACAGCATTGCGCGGAGCCGCCACCCGCTGCTCGGCGATGTTCTCGGGCCGGGTCCGGTGCCGTGGGCATGCTGGCAGGGCGAGCTCGTCGAGCCGTGGCCGATCCTTGCCGACGCTGCAGCCCATCTCGGTTCGGCGCTGCCGTCACGGCACCGGTATGTCGGGCACTGGTCGGCGACGACCGACTGAACGAGAACTGCGGGTGGACGCCGAACGTCCACCCGCAGTCATCGGTTCAGGCCACCAGGACTGGCGGTCAGGGCCAGGTGAAGTTGCCTGTGCCGCCGATGATGACGTCCTGGCCGTCGATACCGAAGTCGTAGGTCGTCAGTCCGTCGTCGCCGTGCTGCAGTTCGATCGGGGCTGCCGAGGCCAGCCCGCCGCCCATCAGCGACAGTGCACCGGCCGCCGCGACGGCCGCCACGGTGGACCCAATCGTCTTACGCACTCGCGCCTTACCTACTCGCATCTGAGTGTTCCTTTCGTCATGCCAGCTCTTTGGCTGGGCTTCGGTGTTCTGCACGTCTGCGGTCGCAGATCGTGCGAGGCGCACGGGTTGTGCGTCCATAGAATGGGTTGCTCCTGGGGTGGTGGAATGTTCCCGCCGAACAGCAGATTTGGGGCCGATTGGTTTACAGGTAGACGACGCGGCCGTAGACGGCGTTGCCGTCGTTGGCTTTCGGGGTGCTGGTCTTGAGGATGGCGTAGGAGCGGACCGCGACCGGGCCCGCGCACCCGTCGATGCTGATGTGGCCTTCGCGGGTGGTGGTCGACGCGCGTCCGGCGCCGACGGCCTTCTTGTCGAAGGTGACGGTGGTGATCTTGCCCGGTGACATCGTCACCGACAGACTCGGCTGCAGCAGGGCCTGCGGACTGATCGACAGGTTTCCACTGGGTCCGGCCGCGCTGATACCACCACCACCGCTGCCACCGATGCCCAGGCTCGCCCCGACACTGCCGGTCACCGATTCCAGCTGCACCGCGCATCCGATCATGTACCCGGCCTCGAGTTCACCGGTGATCGCTGCTCCGGCCTGCCCGGCCGGCGGCGTCAGCGTGGACACCGCCCGCATCGACATGAACGCTTCCCGCGACGTCGGCACCGAGGACAGCGGCGCGACCTTCTGCACCTTCTCGTGGGTGGAGGCGATCGAGGCCTTCCAGCCGTCGTCGGTGACCCAGCTGCGCTGATGCCCCGGCTGGGCCTCGGCGGTGCCGGCGGCGAACCCGCTCGCGACGGCGCCCATCGACACGGCGGCAACGGCAATGGTCATGGCGGTCTTGTTCATCGGAGTGTCCTCTGGTCCTGGCGCAGCGAATCGCCGCGCCCTGTGCTGGCAGTCCCGCCTCGTTCATCGGGGCGAGAAATGTGCTCTGCGTGAGCAACTGAGGATTGGTTGCCTCGGAGAACCGAGAATGTTCCCGGCAGCACGATGCAGGATCAACGCCGTTAGGCAGGCGGGTGTGTTGTCGGCGTGATCGCCGCCCGTTCGGCCCTAGGGTGGCGGCGGGGCAGCCGCTAGAAGAGCGTGCTGTGGGGGTCGACAGTAACGAGGAGTGGTTGTGGAGCTGGAGCACGTGCAGTACGAACACCGTACGGCTGATTTCATCGCTCTCACTGGCGCATTCGCATCATTCGAGCCAGAGCATTATCAGAGCTGGTACACCGGCCAGCATCGGTTGAGTATCGGCATCCAGGACACCAAGAACTACACGCTCAGCTACGAACCTGGTAAGCCGGGGTTCGACCCGCCGCGGCTTCCCGAGTTGACGTTCCTGATCCCTGATGCGCCGGCCCCGGTGGTCGTCGACCTCATCACTCACGACGCCGAGCCGACCCTGTTGGATGCTGCCGACGGCTGGGTCCATGTCGAGCAAGGTGGCGCCGAATTCGGCTACCTGCCTGTGACGATGCAGCCTCTGGTGTGGTCGTCGCCGAGCGAACACGAGCGCATCAAGCCTCTGGTGCACACGATTTTTGGTCCATGGAACATGGTTCGCGTGTCCTGCCGGGACCGGCGACCCTCCGATCCCGTCGTGCAGGTGCGTGTCGACATCTGGCCGATCCCCGGGCCGGCCGGCCTCGAGGTCATCCGCTACACGCCGACCGGCCGCAACACTCCGGCCGCGTCACACGCCCCGGCCCAGCCCGCCGAGGTGCGAGAGCGCATCGACGCCGCCGTGGCGGCCGACTCTGCGACCTCGGTGTCTGGGCCGCTCGACGCCGACCATCTGACAGGCCTGTCCCTGCTGATCCGCGGTGATTTCAGCGATCCCGAAGGGTGGACGACGGTGGCGAATGCGGCGCTGGCCCCCGATCCTGTCGACGGGTTCTCTGCCGATCTCACCCTGGTCGACGACCCCACCTACGACAACATCACCGTCGACGAGCTGGCGCACGCGATCGGGGAACCGCCGCCGTTCTACGTGTTCCTGTGCGATACCCAGACTCTGTCCCACCCCGACCACCCGATCCTGGCCATCAATCTCGACGGCGAGGACACCTCGAAACGGAGCGTGCGGGTCGTGCCCGCTGCGATGTGGTCGATCGAAAACAACCTCGCCCTGGCCAACATGGACTTCGCCGACTTCGTCGGCGCCGCCGACACCGACGGCATCTTCCGCGGATTCTGACGCCGAGGCCGTCAAGCCCACACACAGCGATGCCCGACCCCTGGGGGTCGGGCATCGCTGTGGTTGACCTCGGGCGGGGGTCAGACGAGGGCGTCGCTGTCGTGACCACCGGGGGTGGTGTCTTCGGGGGCGTCCGGGGTGTCGCTGTAGGTGCCGGTGTCGTCGCTGTAGAGGTCGAGCTCGCCGTCACCGTCGGTGTCCTGGCCGTAGACGTCAGCCTGGCCGTCGAAGTCAGTGTCAAGCGCGACGGCGTCGAACTGCCCGTCGCCGTCGGTGTCGACAGCAACGGCGTCGATGGCCCCATCGGCGTTGGTGTCGACGAGCAGGGTGTCGGGTGCGCCGTCGGCATCGGTGTCGAGGGTCTGGGTGACCAGTTGCCCGTCTTCGTAGGAATCGACCTGGGTGAGGTCGCCGTCGGCATTGAGGTGGGCGACCTCGTCGACGACGCCGTCGCTGTCGAGGTCGCTGGCGATGACGGCGCCGCCGTCGGCGGTCGGTGCCGCGGCGGTGTCGACATGGCCGTCACCATCGGTGTCGGCCTCGACCAGGACGACCTCGCCGGCTTCGTCGTAGTGGACGTTCGATGGCGTTGCCGGCGTCGTCGGTGGTGTGTACCACCTGGCCGGCCGGGCCGTCGGCGGCTTCCGGGGCGGGGGCGGGCGCATCGGCGGGGGTGGCGTCGGGGTTGTAGGGCTCGTCGGGGCTGATGATGGGGGCGTCGCTTCTGGGGGTACCGGACATGGTGCGTCCTCTTTCGAACTCGGTCTGTGAGCGTGTCGGGAATCTGTTGCCACCAGGAATGAGGAATGTTCCCGCCCACGATCGCCGCGACCCCGAATCCGCGTCTATCTGGCGAGGAGGATTACATCACAGCTGTCGGGACCTGGTCGGGAACACCGAGGGTGGGCCGTAACATCTCACCTGGTGACCGGGCCGACGGCGACCTTCGTCGGCGACCACCTCACCAGAAACGGAGGTCAACACATGCAGGAGGACGAACCGTCGCCGGTTCTGGCGTCACTCGGCATCGACCCCGCCACCCTCACCACCGACCTCCCGCCGGGAGTGTGGGACAACGCGCTGCAGGCAGCCTTCGACCCGGCCGCCGTCGCCGACCCCGACACCGTCCCCGACATGGACGACACCCCGCCGGCCGACCTCGACGAGGACATCGACCTGGGTGACGACACCCCCGACAGCCCGCCCAGCGAGGCACCGGCTGATCCGCCGATCGCCCACGCCGCCCAAGACGCCGCCGAGGAAGGACAGCTCCCGCCCGCCGACGAGCCCAGTGGGAGTGTCGACCTCGCCGACGCCGGTGTCGAAGACCCGCATCCCAGTGCCCACGACACGCACGACGACATCTGAGAACCGGGTTGGGGGAGTTGATGGACGAAGCACGTCTGCTGCTGCAAGCACGTAACGGCGACCAGCACGCCTTCGCCGAGCTCGTCGGCGCTCACCGCACGCACGTGTGGGCGGTGTGCCTCAACATCTGTTCCAACCCCCACGACGCCGAGGACGCCCTGCAGAACACCCTCGTCGCGGCGTGGCAGAACCTACACAAGTTCCGCGGTGAGTCGAAGTTCAGCACCTGGCTGCACCGGGTGGCCGCGAACAACGCCCTGATGGTCGTGCGGCGCCGCAAAGCCAACACCACCATCACCGACTTCACCGACCCCGACCAGCCGATCCAACTCGTCGACGACACCCACCAGTCAGCATTTGATGATCAGATCGCGCTGCGCGACGCGGTACGCGACGCACTCGCACAGCTACCTGAGGACTTCCGAGAAGCCGTGGTCCTGCGTGAATTCGGCGATCTCACCTACGCCGACATCGCCGCCCACCAGGGCGTCGGTGTTCAGACAGTCAAATCCCGACTCAACCGAGCCCGCACCCAACTCGCCGACCTGCTACGCGACACCACCGCCGCGACAGGCCAATAGCGTCGAACGAGACATCGATCAGCGAGACTGGTCCTCGAGAAGGGCTGACGGTAGATCGGTCAGGCGTGGCGCATTCGGGTTGCGGCGGAACCGCTCCGAGTATCGGGAGTTGGTTGCGACCTGGTGCTGCTGCCGCTCGCGAACCTCGGTGGAGACCAACCCGATGCGCTGTTCGATGCCGTGGCGCTGTTTGTACTCGCGGGCGGTCAGGTCATGGGTTTCCAGATGGGTGCGGGTCAGCGCACGGAAACGCTCACCGCATTCATGGCACGCGATTGTCTCGCCGTCGTCGTCGATGTGGCCCCACCAGCCATGTCCTGACCGGCGAGGAGTCGCCGTGGTGGAAGAATCGACGCCTGAGGGGTCGGCTAGCACGCGCTCGCGTCGCCGCTGGATCGCGTGCGCGGAGCAGCGGTCTTGTTCCACCGCCCACCATTCACAGTCGGCCACAACACATTTACGCGCCTGACCGTTGCGTTCCAACAGGTAAACCAGGGCGGTGGACAGATCGTCTCCGGCCCGGCCGGCGATGGTGTCGACGGCGACCGACAGCGCAGTAGCCACGATGTGCTGTACCCGGTCGGCGGTGAAGCGCCGCTGCCACTGGCCGCCCCAGATGGTGGCCGCCAACAGGTCGTCGGAGACACCCGCGGTGCGGTAGACCCGGTCGAGGACGGCGCGCGCATCGCAGACCACCGTACGCAGGCGGGCGCCGCACGCCGCGATCGCCGCCACGATGGCGTCGCGATCGGGATGGTTAGCAGCAGCGATGGCGATGTCAGCGAAGTAACCGGCGAGGTCATCGACAAGCCGACCACGGCTGTCTTGGCCCAGGTCGCGGATCGCCGCGGCCGGGGTGAACACCGGCAGGCCGTCGACGATGTCGACGTCGTCCCACGACAACGCCGTCGAGCGGCCCAGATATCGGGCGGTCGTGGTCGTACGTCCCCCGTTCTTCGGTGCCTTGGTGATCGCGAGCTGCGGCAGTCCCTGACCGGGCTGGCCGAGGCCATGGATGGCCAAGGCGGTCGTGCCGGTGACCACACAGTCAGGACGGGGCGCCGACAGCCGCTGAGCAGGGGTCGAATCCCGTACGGCCGCTACCCAGGCCAGCTGCGCCGCAGCAAGGGCGCCCTCACCGGGACGGTCGGCTTCGCGCATCACGCCGTTGGCGACCGGAACCACCAGGCCCGCGTCGCGCAGCTTCACGTGATCGCTGCGGGTCACGCCCTGCTGCTGGAGCTGGACGCTGGTGATCAGTCCCCACTGGGCCGTCCGCAGCGCCGCGGTATCGGCCCATTTGCGAGCCAGCAGCGGGGGCAGGGGAGATGACGGTGACGGGGCGTCCAGGCGGATACCGGTGGCCGCGATCGCGGCGTCGATGGCGGCCTGATCGGGGCGGTCGGCCGCAGCCCCGGCGATAGTAGTGAAGTAGTCGGCCAGGTCGTCGCCGAATCGGGCGCCACCGTGCGCGGCGACATCGCGGATCGCCGCGGCCGGGGTGAAGACGGGCAGTCCGTCGAGAACCGCCACGTCATCCCACGACAGTTCCGCCCGGCGAGGAACGATCGCGTAGGTGGCGGTCTGCCGGTGCTGGAAGCGCCCGGTGACAGCCAGTAGCGGCAGCGTCTCGACGGGCGGAGCGGCGAGTCCATGCAGGGCCAGCGCGGTGTACGCGGTGACCACATAGTCTGGCCGCGCGGCCGAGAGCCGTTCCTCCGGAGCCGAACCCGGCGCTGCCGACACCCAGGCCAGCTGGGCTACGGCCAGCAGGTCGTCCGCCGGCGGGCGGGGTTCCCGCATCACACCTCTGGCCACCGACACCAGCAATCCTCTGCGCCGCAGCAGAAGCTGACTCGACCCGTTGACGCCGAGGCGCTGGAGTTGGGCGCTGGTAATCAGGCCCCACTGCTGGGCACGCAACGGTGCAGAATCGGCCCATCTCCGAGCCAACACCGACGACTGCGCAACCACCGGGAAAGGATAGGTCACGCCGAGCCGATGACAGATGTCAACGCCAGCCGTCGAATCAGCAGAACTCGAGGGCAACCAGCTGCCACCGATAGGCGACACGGCCCAGAGTGGATCGGCTGCCCGGCCGCGCGGCGGCACGTATCCGACATGGCTTGCGCTCGACGCGGGCGGCGAATGGCCGCACCTGGCCGTCCGTGGTGACGGAACCGAAGATCTCGGCGCCGCAGGGGTCACACAGCTGTACGTGGAGGCGATGCACCGATGGCCCGATCGAGGACCTCTGGGCCCTACTGGCTGTCGCGGCAACCGTCTTCGCGATATGAAAGGCGTCGTGACGGACCAGTACCGCGATCTGGTCCGCGATCGCCGGGGTCACCGTCTCGCCAAGACGAGACGTTCCTCGCTGGCGGCCGATCACCTCGCACACCAGCTGCATGACGGCAACCGAGAATCGGTGGGCCTCCCATACAGCCGACGACATCGCCAGTGACCGATTATCACTGTGTGCGAGCGGTTCTCGCACTCGGACGGTGCCGCTCGGAGCCGCCGCGCGCACAGAAGCGTGTGGAGACGCCGACCGCCCTCGGGTGTGCGGCGGCAGGGATCTCCCTGTCGAGGATGATCCTCGAATCAATGGCTGCATGCTGATGTGTTGCAGCAACCACCCCGCCTAGTTCCAGCCGGTGGGTTCCGTCTACTGACCCCGGCGGTATGTGACCGACCGGCGCCGCGGCGGTCCGGCGCCTTCCCCTCGCGGGTTCGCCCGGTACAGTCCCGCAGCAAGCAAGCAGATCGTGTGCCTCACGACCAGCCCAGGGGGAGACAGAATATGGCTAGCCGTCAGCGTTTCGTGGTGCCACTCCTGGTGGCATCCTGTGTCGGTCTCGTAATAGCCGGATGTTCGGAATCCGATGCCTCCCAAACCGCGGATACGCGACCGGAGTTGTCCAAGATCGACATCCCCTACGCCGAACTCAGCGCCACTGTCGATGGCCAACCACTCCCAGGCATCGACCCGTCTGAGTTCATGTGTTACCGACAGAGCAATTCCATCAGCATCACCGGACAGGACCCCACCGACGGGCAGCCTGGGCTGAGTGCCGATCTCCAGCCAGGCAATCCACCAAAACTCGTGAGGGTGTCGTTCGGACTCGATGGGGTCCTCTACACCGCCAAGCAGGGCAAGGGTTCAGTCGAAGCTGTCGACCAGGACGGTTCCCGTATCACGGTTCGCGGGACTGCGGAAAGCTGGGATCTCGCCGTACCTATCACCAAGCAATTCGAGCTCTCGGCAACTTGCAACTGACACCGCACAAGCCTTGGGTCGCCCGCTATCGCGGGCAGTGATCGACTCCGCGGGCATCACCGGCTTCCGGCGTGTCAGTGATCAGCTCTAGCACCTGGCAGCGCCGTCCCACCGACGCCGTGGGCCAGGCCTATCCGGCCGATTGGTCGGTCGGTCGGAACATCTCGGCAGCCCAGTTGCATCAGACCCTCCGAACAGCCAGCCGATCCGCGGCGGCTCCGGACGGGTAAGGACTCGCGATGCCAGGATGCGTTCCCGCGTCACCCACGCAGGTAAACATCGACCGCCGATCGACAGGCCCGATGTGACCGCGCTGTCGAAGCGAGAGCGCGTCTACCAGCGCCTCGCCGCCGACCTCGCACACGCCGATCCCTCGCCACACTCGCACGGACACCTCGGCGTAGCCGACACGCGGCGGATGTCCTCTCCCACGCGCGTTCTCGTGGACTGGTTGCGCCATATCGAGGAACGATCTGGGTTCACCGACAGCAGCGAGGTCGATCAACTCCGGATCGATCTCTGCCGGTTGCTGGCCAGCACCGGCGTCCGCGATTGCGGCGCCGCCGAGGCGCTCATCGACCAGTTTCACCTTCAGCCACCAGTGAGCGCTGAAGTCTTGACCGAAGCGGCGCAAGCGCTGCGGGAGTTGGCATCCCGCGATCATCGCGACGAACTATCGAGGCTCGCAGCAGACCGCACACTGGGCGTTTGTCGATCGGGGATCCTTGAGTTCCTGACCGAGCATGGCCAGCAAGAGGATGTGCATCTCGTTGCCGACCAAATCAGCGATCCCAGCGTGCGGGCGACAGCGATAGCCTGCCTCCGACGGTTCCGGCCGACCCCCGTCCATCTCATCGGCACGGTCGAGGCCTACCTCTACGACCCCGACAGCGCTGTCCGCGAGCAAGCATCCCGGACTGTGGCAGTCCTCTACGCCGCGGTGTTCGCGGCTAGCAGCGGCGCAATCTGATCCCGGGCATTCGCCGCGAGGCCCCTGTCGAGCGGTTCGACAGGCCGGACCGTCACGCCCTTTCAGCAGGTCGCGTGATGAACCAGTGCTGGGGCGAAGGTCTGCGGTGTCGGTGCACCGCTGCATCACCGGCGAGGGCCGTCAGGCAGGCAGACGTCACGGGTCAGTCCTGGTCGAAGTCGGTCTCTATCGCCTCGATCATCCGATCCTCGTAGGCCTCCTGGTTGATGAGACGCGCCTCGAAACCCTCTTCGGTGTAGCTGCCCTGGGCGGCCTGCTCCCCGAGGGAGATGATGCGTGCGGTGCGCTCGTCCTCGTCGAGGAGGGATTCAAGCTTCTCGCGCAGACGTCTGAGAGCGCCCTCTTCGGAATCCGCTGTCACAGACCAGTTTTCTCCGCCATACCGGCCCGTCCAGACACCGCTGTCGTCCTCGGTGAGGATGGCACGTTGGGTCACGTGCAACCGTGGTCGCGCATCCACCGATTCACCTCCCAGCCGCGGGAACGGCGGGGGTGCGTACGGTCCCGGACTTCCCTTCCGGTCACACCCCCGCCTACCCGTACAAACTACACGAGCATCGAACACCCATTCGACCCGTTGGGTTAAACTGTGAGCATGTTCGATCGCTGGCCCGACACCCGAACACTACGCGTGGTCGACCCGCCCAGGCCCGTGCTGATCGACATGGCGATCGCTGACCCGTCCTGCGGACGGTCATATGCCGCCGGCGGGGGAGTCTCGCTGCGGGTGCGAGCCTCCGGTGCCCGTATCGAACCGACCATGCCCGCGCTCCTCTTGGCGTGGTTGCAGGTCTCAAATGGATTGTGGCGCGGTATTTGTCAGATGCCGGTCGAAAGCGCCAACCACGTCTCGTCGGCCGTCATCACGATGTGGGTGCCACCCGAGGCGCTGCAACCGCGAGAGGACGCCGCCGAGCGATGACCGAGAACAACGATGCCGGGGCCGGGCCCACGAATCGCGTCGCACCCAAACGCGGCCGCGTCGCGATCGACGAGCTGACGTTGATCGTGCGGCCGCCCGGTAGGGCGGCAGACGTCCGGGTCTACACCGACGATGAGGCGACCGAGGCCCAGGCGTACGCCGACGAGGTCGGCGGACAGGTCGATCGACTCGGAGAAGCCACGAGCTGACTCCGCTGGCGCTGCGCTGCCGCCCTCCCCGGCGGGTCGGTTGCCACAGGGCCATCGTGGTTGCGTTGTGCAGGTGACCGAGTCGACGTCCGAGTAGTCAGGACTGGGTGTCGTGTTCGGGCCAGATCACCTCGTCCGGGGTTTTGTCGGTGCGCAAGCCTTTCCACGAGGGATGTCGCAGCCGGCGGGTGAGCTCGCGGTACTCGATGGTGCCGATCAATACCGGTCGCACCCACCGCACGTTTCTGATCCTGGTGGGCGAGTGCTCGGTGGTGAACGGATGCTCGGGGCGCGCTATCGCCGCCAGTCGTTCAGCGATCTCGCGGCGGTGCCGCTGGGTGAACCCGGTACCGACCTCCCCGAGGTAGACCAACTCACCCGAGGATCGGTAGCCGCCGACCAGCAGCGACCGCACCATCGCCGGGCCGCCGGTCCACCCGCACACGATCACTTCGGCGCTGAGCCGCAGAGGAACCTTGACCCACGCCGGGGACCGCTGCCCCCGCACGTATCTCGACGTTGCTCGCTTGGCGACCACCCCCTCCAGGCCAAACGTCCTCGCGAGCTCGAGCATCGGTTCGGCGGAGCTGTCAGGCCAGTACGGGGTGACCTGCGCCGCGCCGATACTGGTGAGCGAGGTGTCGAGCAGTTCGCGGCGCTCGAAGTAGGGCAGCGGTCCGACGTCGGAGCCGTCGAGCTCCAGGACGTCGAACAGATAGAACGCCGCCGGAACATCGGTGAGCAGCCGCCGGCCCGGCCGCGGGGTGTGCATGCGTCGTTGCAGAAGCGAGAACGACGGCCGCCCGTCGGCGTCGAGAGCCACGATCTCACCGTCGACCACGACGTCGCGGCCGCCACTGGCGTTCATCAGGGCGGCCGTGATCTCGGGGTAGGTCGAGGTGATCGGGCTGAGGTTGCGGCTCAACAGCAACACCTTCCCGCTAGCGACTCGGGCGACACAGCGCTGGCCATCGAACTTCATCTCCCACGACCAGCCCGAACCCGACGGGGGAGGACCCGCAGTTGCGAGCATCGGCGCCATGGAAGCCATACGCTCCACTGTCCTCGCTCACCGACCGGTCGGTGTCTATCCTCAGGCCGTGATCGAACGCGTACGCATCACCGCAGAGACCACAGCGATCAACTACGCAGCCCGATTCGGCTACCCCGGCCGCACCCTCGCCAACTATCTCGACCAGCTCGGCGGATGGGACGGCCACGTCGATGACCCGTTCGGCACCCGGCCGTGGATCTCCCTGCGCGCCTTCGACGGAGCCGACCCCGGCCTGTTCCTCAAACTCATGTTTGCCGTCCCACAGATCCCCGGCGATGACTTCCCACCCGTCTACGGCGACGAGGTGATCCTCGCCGAGTACGACCTCCCCGAGGGCACCGTCATCCCGCGGTGACTGCACACACGCGCTGCTGGTGACGACTGAAGCCGCCGACCCGAGTGGGTCGACGGCCTCAGTGTGTAGATGGACGGTGCCGGTCAGTGCGCCTCTCGGCGAGTGGCCGCACGCAGCGGCGGAAAGGGGTGAGGCCCGGGGCAATGAGCCCGCCACCGTCGCACGAGTCAACGGTGGCCCCACCCGCGGTATTCCGCGCAGCTGGCCGGTCTATTCGGCGAGCTTGGCGACCGCCTGGGCCCAGAGGAAGAACTTGTTGGTGCCCAGGTCACGCACGGTCTTGATGTTGAACGCCGCCTGGAGCTTTTCGGCGTCACCGTCGCTGACGCCTTGCAGCGCCGCGACCGGCGCATCGGCCAGCTCGGCCAGCGACTTGTCTTCGTATGCCTTGTCGAACTTGTCTGCGATTCCAGCCATGACCACTCCTTGAGAGTTCTCGACGACAGGGTTCGCAACACCCCGGGAAGGTGCCGCGCCCGCAGCCTAGACCGCCGTCACGACGTTCCGAAAGGACCGTCGTGACGGCGTGGGGGATGGCGGGGTGTCTATTCGCAGGCGACGCCGTCGCCGTCGCGGTCGAGCTTGCTGCTGTAACCGGGTTGCCCGGCGTAGATCGGGGCCGCGCCCGCGGCGCGGACTGCCGAGCAGTTGGCGTAGTAGACCGACGCCGGCGCCTCAACCGCAGGTGGCGGGGTGTAGGTCGTCGTCGGCGGCGTGTAGGTCGGTTCCGGGATCGGTGTCGCCGTCGAGGTCCGGGTGTTGGGGACCTGGCGGGTCGTCGGTGCCGGCACCGCGGCGCCGCAGCTACCGAGAACGCGGGTGATGGCGTCCTTCTCGGCCTGGGTCACCCACAGCTGGTAGGCAGCTTTGACCTCGACCTGACGGGCGACGTAGGTGCAGCGGTAGGAACGGTTCGGCGGCAGCCAGGTCGCGGCATCACCGTCGCCCTTTTGCTGGTTGGTGGGGCCGTCGGTGGCTTGCAGGTTGCGCGGATCGTTGGCGAAGTCCGCTCGCTGAGCCGCGGAGAGCTGCTGGGCGCCCTTCTGCCATGCATCCGACAACGCGACGACGTGGTCGATCTGCACCGCCGACGAGGTTTGCTGGCCACGCACGAACGAGATGGTGGTGCCGGTGTAGGGGTCGGCGAGTGTTCCGGACTGCACCGCGCAGCCGTTGGAGCCGGGCTTGAGCACGATGTTGGTGAGGTCGCGGCGCAGGATGTCGTTGCGGGTGTCGCAGCCGTTGTGGCCGCTGTCGACGTTCACGCCATCGGTCCAAGCTTGCCCGAACAGATCCCGGTCATACCCGGTCTTGGGTGCGCGACCCTTCACCTCGAGCGTGTCCAGCGTGGCCAGCGCTTTGTTCGCGGCCGGTGCCGCCGACACCGTGACGACCGGCGTCGCGGTGGGCAGCGACACCTCCGACGCCGCGACCGCGGACGTCTTCGTCGCAGGCAGCGTCGAGGTGTCAGCGACACGCTCGGTGGTCACGGTGTCGGTCGTCCCGCACGCTCCCAGCGCCAGGGCCAGCGCAGCCGCGCAGCTGCCGACCAGGACCCGGGATCGAGTCCTGCGAGGTGAAGGGGTGGCCGGCGGCTCTGACGAGGAGACGGCAGGGGGGAGCGGGGGCATAGCCATTGAGCGGGAGAGCCTTTCACACAAGCGGCGATCGGCGCGCAATGGCCGATCGAATGTCAACTACCTATAGCAGCCCACTCGGACATCGTTACCGAACCGGACAATCCCGTCCCACGTTTGCTTCAGTGCCGCCGGCCGTACTCGAACTGACACTGGCCGGGTTTTGAACCCGTTGCCTCAGCCCGGCGGGCTGCTGTGTCGGATCAGGAGCGGCCTCGGATCGTTATGCCCTGATCGCCCACAGCGCCGACGTCTGGCAGCTGCGATATGACGGCCAGTAGGTCATGTTCCCGCGCCGACATCACCCGCCAGTGAATAGCTTCGTTACCGGTGGCGAACACCTGGGGATAGGGGTGCGGCTCGATGACCTCGAACGCGAGGATGTGATAGGCGGCAGCCTCGATATCGGTGACGGGTCCTGCATCCGAAGGGTGGAAGTCGAGGTCGTAGATCACGCCGAACACCTTCGCCGGGTCACTGACCAGGCGTGAACGAAACACCACGCACACACAGTCCCCGACAGCCCACGCGGCCATTACAGCGACGTCGTCGCATGCAGGAGGCTGTGCCGCCTTCGCTGCCACCCGTTCCGCTACTGCCGCAGCAAGGTTCACCGCATCTCCTCATCGCTCCCCAGCGCCGCGACGAACACCAGGTCGGTTGTGGCCTGTCCATCGCCAGTCGTCGAACTCGGCCTCGAGGCGGCCGACCCGGTCGGCTGGCATGGTGCCCCGACGGTAGTCGGCGCGACGGTTGGCCACCCACTGGCCGATCGCGAAGCCGTCGATCACGTCCCGCTGGCTGGGGCTGCTGGTGCCGTGCACGGCCCGATACCGATGCAGGTGCGCGACGCCGGCCTCGAACGCGGCGGCCGATGCCGCGTCCTGGGGGTTCCACTGCCAGTCCGCGAACTCGTTGTCGAACAGCGCGATTCGATCAGCAGTTAGTCGGCCTGTGCGGTAGTCGGCGCGACGGTTCGCCGCCCACTGGCCGATCGGAAACCCGTCGATGACGTCGTGCTGGCGGGGGTTGCTGGTGCCGTGTGCAGCGGCGTAGCGGCGCAGGTGTGCGATCCCGGCCGCGAAGGCGGCATCGAGCACATTCCACCGCCAGTCGGGGAACTCGGTTTCGATGCGGCGGATCCGCTCGGGCGATAGCCGGCCGAGCCGGTAGTCGGTGCGGCGGTTGTCGACCCAGCCGCCGATCGCGAAGCCGTCGATCGTCGCGTGGCGGGGCGGCGAGCTCGAACCGTGCGCGGCGACGTAGCGGTGTAGGTGCGCGATCCCGGCGTCGAACCGCCGCTCGTCCGCACGGCGACGGCCAGCGGTCGGGGAGTCGTGCTCGCTGGGCACGGTGTCACCGCCGGTTGCTCGTGGCGGCGGGTCGTACCGTCCACCGCCAGTCCGGGAACTCGGTTTCGATGCGGCGGATCCGCTCCGCCGACAATCGGCCTTTGCGGTAGTCGGCGCGGCGCGTGGCGACCCAGGTACCGATAGGGAACCCGTCGATCACATCCCGCTGAGGGACTTGGCTGGTGCCGTGGGCGGCAACGTAGCGGCGCAGGTGGGACAGTCCGGTCTCGAATGCGGCCGCGAAGGCTTCGTCCTGCGGCAGCCACTGCCAGTCCGGGAACTCGGACTCCAGACGCGCGATCCGCTCGGCCGACAGTCGGCCTCTGCGGTAGTCGGCGCGCCGGGACGCGACCCAGGTGCCGATCTCGAAACCGTTGACCACATCGCCTTCTCCGGCGTTGCTCGTGCCGTGGACGGCGACATACCTGCGCAGATGGGTCACGCCGACGTCGAACATCGCCTCACGCACATTCCACACCCAGCCGGGGAACTCGGTGTCGAGGCGGCGGATCCGCTCGGGCGACAGCTGGCCCCGCCGGTACTCGGCACGGCGGTTGACGACCCACTGACCGATCGCGAACCCGTCGATCGTCGCGCCGCGGGGAGGTGAGCTGGAACCATGCATGGCGACGTAGCGGTGCAGGTGGGCGATCCCGGTGTCGAAGAGACGGTCGTAGGCACTACCACGGCTGGTCGAGCCAGCCTCATCCTCGCTCGGCGTTGCGGCACAGCCTGTTTCAGGTCGGTCTATGCGGGGGTCCACTTGAGTCCGAGGAGGGTCAGGGCGCGGGCCAGGTGTGGATCCGCGGCGTCGATGGGGCAGTGGTCGACCACGTCGATGTGGGGGCTGATGTCGGGGTCGGCGGCGCGTTCGTAGAGCGCCCACATGCGTAGCTGGTCGCCGTGGCGGGAGTCGAACTCGATCCCGTCGACTGCTGCCTGTCCGTGGTCGGTGAGGGCGTAGAGCCAACGGGAGATGGCTTGGGTGAGGCCGCGGGGCCGGCCGTCCCGCAACGCGGCGGTGTCGAGGTCATCGAGCCCGTAGCGGATCGCGAGCGGCCGAAACACCGTCCGCAGGGTGGCGAGGCTGTCCGGGTCGGCGGGCACCGCGAACCGTCCGGTCAGGGTGCCGTGGCCGAGCATCCGTGCCTCACACCACGATCGCGGGACGCACCCGGGCGGCAGCGTGGGATAGTCCTGCTCGTCTTCCTCGTCGACGACGATGTCGTCGAGCTCGGCGATCAGTTGCGGGCTGGGTCGGGCGAACGCGAGGACTTCGAGATAGCAGGCCAAGGGAGTGCCGGCGCAGTACAGAGTGCGCCACACCCCGTCGGGGTCATCCCAGCGGCCGGCGAAACGGCCGTCGGTGGCGTACTCCCACGGCGTCCACTCCCACGGACTCGGCGCGTACCCGACCCGATAGATGGGCGCGGCGACCTGGATGCTGGTGGTGATCGGACCGTGCGGGGTGCCGACCGTCGACGTGCGGGGTTGGTTCATCCCACCGCGGCGAACTGGCGGGCAGCGTTGAGCACCTGGGGGCCGACGTCGGCGAGCTCGCCGTCGCGCAGCAGCAACGCCGGCGCCCGGTCGTCGAGGACCGGGTTGAGGCCCTGGAACCACGCTTGGGCGACGGCGGGGGTGTCGCGTTCGGTGATCAGGCGGGCGGCGCGGTAGGCGATCCGGAGCCGTTCGACGTCGTCGGGGTTGGCGATGGTGCGGGTGCCCTCGGCCCACTGCCGTACCGCTCGGGTCTCGCTCACCCGCCCCAGGTAGGCCACGAGCTTCGCGCCGAGCAGATCGCGCAACGCAGCCACGAGTTCGGGCTGCGACATACGTGCCGCTTCGGCGTAGGCGGCCAGGTCTGGCCGGGGATGCGCTGCTGTCATGGTGATCACCTCTCGATCCCAGTATAGATCCCACGGTGTGTGACAGCTAGACGCCAGAAGTAATGCTCGCCGCGACCCGTTGGTGGTCGTGGTGAGGACTTCGGGTGGGTGGCCGACCGCTGCCAGCGACAGGCACACTAGGTGACCGTGACCAGCCGATTCGATGAGGGTATCGCCCATCTACATCGGTACGTCGCCGTGCACGGCACCAGCAACCCGCGCCAGCGGGACGTCATCGACGGCTTCCCGATAGGCCGGTGGGTCAACACCCGCCGCACCGACTACCGTCGTGGCGTCTTGCCCGCGGAGCGGATCGCGCAACTCGAATCCGAATTCCCCGACTGGCAATGGAAGACCAATGCCCGGACGACCTTCGCTGCCGGCGTGACCCACCTGCGTCGCTACGTCGCCCTCCACGGCACCAGCAACGCCCGCCGCCACGACGTCATCGACGGATTCCCGATCGGTACCTGGGTCGCCAGCCGCCGCGCCGAATACCGGGCCGGACAAATGCCACCTGGACACGCCCACCAGCTCGAAGCCGAGTTCCCCGACTGGCAGTGGACCCTGCGGGCTCGACCACCGTTCCACGTCGGCCTCGATCACCTGCACCGCTACGCCGCCGCACACGGCACCAGCTCACCGCCCCGCGATGCAACAATCGACGGATTCCCGATCGGCGCCTGGGTGGCCAAACGCCGCACCGAGTACCGACGACACCGACTCTCGTCCGACCGGATCACCCAGCTCGAAACCGAGTTCCCCGACTGGCAGTGGAACCTCCGATCCTCGCCCCGGCCGCCCGTGCCTCACGATCACGGCGCAGAGGGCTCTACGACTGCGTACTAGCCGCGCGGCGGATGGTCTAAGGCTCGAAGTACGTCAAGCAGTATCCAGCCGGTGTCGGCTTCGCGGCGAAGTACTCGACCTGTCCCTCTGTGCATTCCGGAGCCGCGGCCACCTTGGTCTCGACCTTGAAGTAGTTCGTACCGCCAGGGACCAGCGTCACCCTTGAACAGTCGACCTCGTTCACCTTGGTTAACGGATTTGGCACATCCGTTGGCGGTTCGGAGTAGCACAGCCCCTGCCGGTACACCGGGGCAAGGCACAGTACTTCCGCGATGCGCGGGCGGGCGCCGGCGTACGGGCGTTCCTCATACCAGAATGCGGCGTACTCAGTGCCACAACCGTTTCGGGTCTGCACCCGTTCCGCGACTGCATAATGAAACCCTCGGAAGCTGCAGTCGACGGTCTCGACCTCAAGCTCCCCGGCGAGTTCGCCTACCGTCAAACAGTCACCGACCTCCACTTCGGTGGTGTTGGCGACGTTGTTCTCGAAGTCGCTGGGGTCCTCGAGGGCCACGCTCACCGCGATCATCAAGGCCAGCACCGTCGCGAACCCCAAGAACCCGGCGAGCAACCATAATCCCTTGCGGCCCTTATTCGGTGGCCGACCACCGGGATGCGGCGGGTACACACCTCCCGGATAGGGCGCAGGCGCGCCGTACGGGACTCCCTGTCCCGGAAAGCCGGCGTTCGGCGGATGCTGCCCGGGCTGTCCGGGCGGGCCCTGGAACCCGTAACCGGGATGGCCAGGACCAGGTGGCGGCATGGTCACGCGCGTAGCCTAACCCGCCGCAAGCGGTCGGTCGCCAGGGACTTCACAGCGCGAAAACTGACGTACTCCCGGACTCTTCGACTCGACGGTATACGGATAGTCCGCGGTCGCAGACCTTGAGGTGGACAGTTACGGGTACTGTTTGCGATAGGTTCTCTGCTGCAGATCCCTGCTGGTTGCCGTCGGCGCGGGTCTGCTGAGAACCGCACGTTCACAATCAAATCGAAAGGTTGACTGATGCCGTCCAGTCACTCTCGCTCCACGCTGCCCACCCGCAGCCTCCGCACCCATCTCCTGGCCGCCAGTTCGGCGCTTGTCGTTGGATGCGCATCCATCCTCGGCGCCGGCGCTGCCGCCGCCGGGACCTCCCAAAATGGGTACCCTCTCATCACTCAGGCCCAAACCACCCAATGGGCCGTTAACGGGGTCAATTTCTGGACCGCCCCCGGTAAGCCCACCGAACTGCTCCGCGAGTTCGTCACCTGGTTCGACGCCAACGTCGAGCCCATCACTCTCGGCAACGGTGACGACTGGTCATGGGCCGAACCGGCACTCGTCCCGCCGACGAATACGGCCTACTCCAACCACGGCAGCGGCACCGCCGTGGATCTCAACCTCGAAATTCATGGCGGGCAGGGCTTCTCGGGCACCTTCACCCCCGAGCAGACCGGCAAGATTCGCGCCAAGCTAGCCAGCACGGGCGGTCAAATCGTTTGGGGCGGAGAATGGTCCAGCCTCCCTGACGATCCGCACTTCGAAGTGAGGTAACGGCCAGCGCAGCATTGAGCGTTGCTGGCGCCGATCTCGTCAGAACTAGACACCTGCTCGGGTGCCGATCGGGTTCGTCCGATGACAAGCACTGCGTCGTAGCCGATGTCGCCCGCCCCGTACGCGGTCGACGAGGGTGAGCATCGACGCATCGACGGTCACTACAGGCGCCCACCTTTCGGCAGCTTATGAAACCAATCACGTTGTGTAGCGATCACACACACTCCAAGAAGAGGTCACTATGGACATCACGAAGAAGAGAATGCGCGCCTCAGTGGTCGCCTGTGCCGTCGCCGCCGCCGGAATCGGTGCGTCCGTGGTCGTCGGCGGGCTCGCTGCGTCACCCGCGCAGGCGACCACCTACACCTACACAGGTTTCGTGGAATGCGACGCGTGGCGCAACACGGTCCTCGCGCAAAACTCGAGCCTGGGCGCAACGGCCTGCGCGCGGGGTTTCAAGGGCTGGCAGTTCGACACCTACCAGGCTCCGACGAAACAGCCGCAGCTCACCTGGTGATCTCCTGCCCGACTGTGTATTGCGCCCCGCCAACCGCATCAGTTGGCGGGGCGCGGTCGTACGGCGTCCTACTCCCAAACCCCAGCCGCTCGAGACGTCTTCAAATGCATAGGGGAGTGGGGCTGTCGGTGCGCTGGCCGTCGATGGTGGCCCATCCAGTGACACAGAGTCGGTCGGTGGGGTTGTCGCGGATGAGGAGAGTGCTGAACGCCGAGTGGGTGTCGGGTTCGGTGGCTAGCTGGCGCGATGGTCCGGAGGGGTCTGCATTGCGGTAGATGGTGACCGACAAGATGTTGTTGGTGTCGGCGCCGGCCAAGCGGGTGATCCGCCCCCACCCGGCGTCGCAGCTCGGAGAGAAGATCAACTCGAGCAAGAAGGCTGGGTTGTCGGTGCTGTTCGCGGCAGGGCGCGCGTCCGCCACGCAGTCGGTCGCGATGGGGTTGTCCCCGGTGCGAACAGCAGGCGGCGATGGTGTCGACATATGGCGGGTGATGAAGAAGGTGGCCGCGTTGCTGCCGATCAGCACAGCGACAATCGCAACGACGAGCAACCACCGCCGCTGTCGCCAGCCTGGGTAGCCGCCGGTAGTCGATAGCTCTGTTGGTGCGAGCGGAGACGGGGCCGCAGACGGGGTGAGATCGGCGAGACGTTGCTGCCAGTCAGCCACCTCGGCCGGGTCGTCTGTCAACGCCATCACCATGGCGGTCAGCGTGCGCGGCGTGGGCAGCGGCCGATCAGCGCGAGTCGCGTCATTCAGCGTGGTCTTGCCCACTGTCAGGTGAGGATGACGTCGGGCCACAGTCTTCTCCAACGCTTCGAAGCTGGAGTTCGGATGACGTTTACGGAACGCGTTGAGTTCGGTCTTGAACGCTGCCACGGCCGCGCGGTATTCGTCGTCTGGGTCCGATGAGGCAGGGGGCTGGTCGGAGAGTTCGTCGTCCGCCGATGACGTCATCGCCACATCACATAGTCCTTCCACGGTGCACGTTGGGTGTCGGTCATTCGATCTGACCGTCCAGGCTCGGCTGCGGCAACCGAACCGGACTGGACGACGAGCGCAGATCATCCGAGCTTGTCCGTCCAGGTGCGGACGGGCGGCCGGACGCCTCAGATCGAGAGGGCATACACCCATCCACACCCCGAACGGAGCACGCACATGTCATCGAAAGCACCCTCCCCTCTGGGGCCACGGCGTATCCTCTCGCCTACGGTCACCATCGTAATTTCCCTGCTCCTAGGGTTGGCGATGACCTTCGCCGCCAGCTCCCCGGCCATGGCCCAGCCTTCCGCGACCCCGCCCGCATCAACGGCGCCCGCGACAGAGCTGGCCCCCGCCCACGCGCAGCCGAGTCCGCTGCTGGCCGACTCAGGTCGCCACCAGGTGAGTGTCGCCGGTGACACTGCACGCTTCGCCGGCTGCCTGGGCGGATTCGGAGTCGCTGCCGCCCCGATCGTCATCGGCTTCACCTTCGGCGGCCCCTCGGGCGCGATCTCGGCGGCCAAAGCGTGGATTCCGCGGCTCGGCCCCGTCGGGGCTGGAGTGATGAAGTGGTGCATGCAAGCCATCTTCGGAATCCGCATGTAGCCCTGCCCCCGGACACCCGCGCCGTGCGACCACCCGCCATGAACGGGGTGGCCGTACGGCGCGCGGCCGTAGTACCTGGCGAGACCGAACAGCAGGACTTCATCCTCGTTGTCGACGACGGTGCCGAGCGATGGCCGGCCCGCCGCGCTCGTTCGCGCGAAACGATGGGCCGCGGGATAGTTATGACATGGGTATGGCCAAGCACATGATGGAGCAGGGTTGGTCCTACTCTGACGCTGTTGTCTGTTCGCAGTGCCTCGACGACCCGATCCTCAAGCAGTCGGTCCATCACGCCGCTGACACCTCGGTCGGACCGTGCACGTTCTGCGGTCGGCGACCCGCGGCGTCGCTCGACGTCGTCCTGGAGCTGGTCGTCGACGGCCTGAGGACTGAGTACACCGACCCGATCAACGAGGCGTACTACGACTCCAGCGAAGGCGGGTATCAGGCCGCGATGCAGGACACCGAGGAACTGCTCTACGAGAACGACGTCAGCAGCGATCACGCCGTCATTGAGGAGATCGCGCGCAGCGTCCACACCACCGAGTGGTGCGACCGCGATCTCGCCATGCCCCCGGTGGGCATGGGCCTGGCGTGGAGCTGGAACCGGTTTCGCGAGGAGGTACGGACGCGGCGCCGCTACACGTTCCTGTTGCCCGATCCTGCCGAGGAAGACGAGCCGGGGATGCATCTGGTGCACGAGGTTCCCGCCGCCGTCACCAGAGCCGTCCAACTCGCCGATCTGGTCATCGACCAACCCGCCGGTGGCACCTGGTGGCGTGCGCGGGTCGGCAACGCCGGGGAGACGTTCGCGACCGCCTCCGACATTGGTCCACCGCCGTCGGAGTACGCGCGTAGCAACCGTATGACGGCGGCGGGGATCAGTGCGCTCTACGGCGCCTCGACGCGTGCCGGTGCCGTCGGGGAGGTGAGCAAGTATGCCGATCCCGGAAGCGGGCTCAGCGTCGGCGAGTTCGCGCTCCACCGTGGAGTGCGGGTACTCGATCTGCGTACCCCGCCGCCCGTTCCGTCCCTGTTCAACGCAGCGGACCGGGACCGGAGGCCGGCGACTGTGTTTCTGCGGGAGTTCATCAAGTCCATCGGTGAACCCACCCGCCCCGGTGGCTCCGATGACGTCACCTACATCCCGACCCAGATCATCACCGAGTTCCTGCGCTACGGCCTCCCACATGGTCCCGTCGACGGCATCCTGTGGCGGTCAACAGCAGTCGATGATGTCGACTGCTGCGTGCTGTTCGTGACCCCAGAGGAGTGTGCGGACCGCGGGAACGAGACACCGGACACCCGGCTCGTACTCGACCACCGGACGATCATTCATCAAGCAGTCTGACGACCGAATCGCGCGCAGACCCAACGAACGTCGGCTCCAATCATGCCCACTGACATGTTGTTGAACGGGTCGCGATGACCTGTGCCGCAATCACAGTCGTATGCGGTGCTACCGCAGCGGCCCTCAACAACGGACGCAGCACGACGTTGGTGTACGGCGCTGTGGTGCTTTGTCCGGGAGCGGCCGTATGCTTCCTTATTGCGCGGGCTCGCATTCCCGAGGCTCAGGACATTCGTGCCCTCGGCTTCGACGAGGGTGCCGGCGAGTAGTGGGTGTGGCGATGATTGAGTTACGGTGGATCGCCCGCTGGCCGGAGTTGTTCTCAGGTCTCACCGACCTCCAGGTCCGTGGAGTCGTGCAGGCGATCGACAACAACCTTCTCAACGGCTGGGATCATCCGCAACGTGACGACATCGAGTTCTCCACGCTCTACAGACTGGCCGACCACTTCGGCGTTCCGGTCTCGGACTTGTTGGCGGAGTAGAAAACGACGGTAGGGAGAGATGGCCGAGTGCTTTTTCTGCGGAACTGATGCCAAGCTCACCCGCGCGCACCTGTTCCATAAGGACATCCGCGCAGCGCTTCCGAATGAGTCCACGGAGGTGACTCTGGCGGCGTCGAGCATCGCTGGGGGGCTCGTACAAGACCTCATTTACACAGGTGATGTTCGTGAAATGAACGTCAAAAAGCTGTGTGGCCCCTGCAATCGACTCTGGATGGAACCGATCGAGAGGGCTGTTGGTCCTATCATCAAAGCCCTCATGGGAGGACACGGCGCTCCGCCCCCGAAAGACCTTTTCCGGCTGGCCCACTGGGCGACGATCGTCGGCGCACTCGCAACGCAGACAGGCCCGAGGTTCGACGTACCGGTCGAGCACCGTCGCCAGATCAGGTTCACGAGAACAGGGCAGCCTCGAGACTTCGGAACGCACCTCATCCTGACCCTAGATACCTACCCGGGCACACAGTTCGACTTCATGCGCTTCGAGACCGAGCCCGGCTCGACCGACGGAGGGGTGTCGTGGTTCAGCGCGCTGCACGCCGGACCGGTGGTGATCATCTCCGCCGAGTTCAGGGTCAACACGATGATCGCCCGCGAGCTGCACTACAGCGGCTTCGAGAGCTACCTCGGCGCGGTGTCGAGCAACCTCGCCTGCATTCCCCCCGCGATCCGCAACGGGCGAGCACTGGTCCCTGGGCTCAAGTTTCCCACCCACTTCGCGGTCCAGGAGATGTATCGAAGTCTCGTCGGCCCCAACGTGTCCTACGTCGACACCGCCCACGGAGGCTCACTGGTGTCAATGGACACCAAGACGTGGACGCACCCACAACCGTTCGACTACGACGGGACCCTTGTCGATATGCGATCCCAGCTCGATTTGAGCTACCTGGATGGCGTGTTCGAGGCGTAATGCCGACGGCCGTCGACGCACCGGCCCCGTTGCTATTATTGCTGCATGGCGGCACGGGTTTCGAAGTTGCGGGCGGTGGCTACGGATCAGTTCGGCTTGTTGGGGTCACGGTAGTAATGGCGCAAAAAACAACGAAGTTCGCGTAGTGCCTGGTCAGCGGGTAGACGGACGCTCTTGTTGGTGGCCGCTATCGGTGGCTGCGGTCGGGGCCGATGAGGCTGGTGATGCCGCGCATGGCTGCCGGTGAGGGTTTGAAGTAGCGGCGTAGGTTCTCGGGTTTGCGGTGGCGGGACTTGGCCATCAGCTCCACCAGGCTGGCACCGGCCTCGCCGAGATGCGTCAGGCCGGAATGCCGAAGTTCGTGCAGATCCCAACCGGTGCCGGGCCCATTCGTCGCGGTGGCGGCATCCAGCACGGCGCGGGCCTGGCCGTAGGACAGCCGGGCCAGCCCGGTGTCGGGGCAGATGTCCCGGTCGGCGGCGGCCTTTCCGGGGCCCGGTCGGCGGTGGGTGACGAACAGCGGTCCGCGGGTGCGGCCCTTGGTGAGGCGTGGCAGGAGCCGGGCGGTGCCCGCGTCCCAGTACACGAGCTCGTGCGCGTACTCGTGGTAGGTGGCACCGCGGCGGCGGGTGCGGGGCTTGGCGCCCTTGGACTTCACCGGGCAACACCGCCCGGCCAGATCGAGGTCCTCGATGTTGACCTGGAGCAGTTCCTCGGTGCGGGCGCAGGTTTCGTAGAGCATCCGCCACAGCGTCTTCTCCCGGAGGTCGATGTCGCGGCGGGCGATGAGCCGGTCGATCGCGGTGCGCGAGTGCACCGGGGTGGTGGAGTCCGGTGGAGTGGAGCGTTTCACCCAGGCCGGGACCGCCGGGGCGGTGTGGCCGTGCTCGCGGCACCACGCCAGCCACGACGCGACCGCGGCGCGGCGGGCGTTCCAGGTGTTGACTGCTGAGGAGCCCCACAGGGTTTCGAGGGTTTCACCGATCTCATCGTCGGCGACGTCGGCCAGCCGCCGGGTCTCGCCGAGCGTGGCGGTGGTCTTGTCGACGGCGATGCCGTAGGCGCGGCGGGTGTTCGGGGAGCCGATCGAGTCGAGGAAGCTGTCGCCGGCGGCGCGGACGGTGATCCCGGACGGCACGGTGGTACCTCCCTCACTGGGCTTGCCGCAGATAACAGGTCCGCGTCGCGCACCGCCGGAGCGGAGTCGGCGCAGGCCGGATGTCATGATGCTACAGATAACAGGGTGTTATCCGTGGCAGTCGGAAAATGGCCTCACCCGAGTACCGGGCGATGCTCATGGGGTGTCTATGCGCCGATTTCGCGGTGGACGCCGCCGGCGGCGGTGTTGACCGCTTCGGCGAGGGTGGGGTGGATGTGGATGGCTTGGGCGAGTTGGGTGTAGGTGGCGCCGGTGGTCATGGCGATGACGGCCTCGTGAACGAGGTTCCCGCCGTCGGGTCCGGCGATGTGGCAGCCGAGGATACGGTCGGTGGCGGCGTCGGCGACGAATTTGACCAGGCCGCGGGTGTTGCCGATGGCGCGGGCTTTCACGACGCCGGTGAAGTCCTGGCGCCCGACGACGACGTCGTAGCCGGCGGCGCGGGCGGCAGGTTCGGTGAGCCCGACGGCGCCGACTTCGGGGTCGGTGAACACCGCGTGAGGCACGATGCGCCCGGTTGTGGTGCGGTCCTGGCTTCGGAATATGGTGCGGTAGACGATGTCGGCGTCGTCGCGGGCGGTGTGGGTGAACATGGGCCCGCCGCGCAGATCGCCGAGCGCCCAAACATTTTCGGCGTCGGTGCGCAGGGAGGCGTCGACGGTGAGGAAGCCCTGTGGGTCGGGTTCGAGACCGAGGTACTCGAGGCCGAGATTGTCGCTGTTGGGGGTGCGTCCTGTCGCGATCAGCAGGTGGCTGCCGGTGATGTCGTCGGCTTCGCTGCCGGTGCAGCCGAGCCGGATGTTCCCGGTGGTGCCGGTGGCCGCGGTGCAGGTGGTGCCGGTGAGCACGGTGATGCCGTCGGCGGTCATGCCCTCTCTGACGGCGGCGGAGATGTCGGGGTCCTCGCCGGGGAGCAGCCGGTCGGCGCGTTGGATGAGGGTGACCTCGGAGCCGAATCGCCGGAACATTTGGGCGAACTCGCAGCCGACGTAGCCTCCGCCGACGACGAGCAGATGTGAGGGCAGGTCGGTGAGGTCCAGCAGGGTGCGGGAAGTGAAGTAGGGGACGGTGTCGAGGCCGTCGATGGCGGGGATGGTGCTGCGGGTGCCGGTGACCAGCAAGATCCGGTCGGCGGTCAGGTCGGTGCCGTCGACGGTGAGTGTGCGGGGTGCGGTGAAATGTCCTGTGGCGTGGTAGAAGTCGAGGTCCGTTGATTTCTCGACGGTGCGGTAGGAGCCCGCGCGGATGGAGTCGACGATGGTGTTCTTGCGGTCGACCACGGCGGCCAAATCGACGGTGACCGGTCCGGGTAGGCGGACCCCGAATTCGGCGGCGCGGCGCGCCTGGTGCGCCACGGCGGCGGAGGCGATCATGGTCTTGGTGGGGATGCAGCCGCGGTTGAGGCAGGTCCCGCCGAGCAGTTCTTTCTCCACGAACGCGACGCGGCCGTGCCGGGCCGCGCGCAGCGCGAGCGGCAGGCCGGCCATGCCGCCGCCGAGTACCAGGGTGTCGTAGCGTTCGCTCATGTGCTCGGTGCCTTTCCTCGATCGAATCGCTCTGGAAGGGGTACGGCAGTCGACCGGTCGGCGCGGTCAGCGCGCGTGTTTCTCCTCGATTGTGGCGGGTGCGGGGGCGCAGCAGTCGTTGTCGGGGGTGGCGTCGCGGTGTCGGGCCCGGGTGTTGCGGGCAACGACGGTGGCGGCAAGCGTGGCGGCCACGGCCGCCACGGCGAGAATGATGACCGTGCCGGTGTGGTTTTGAATCCAGATGCTCACCGCGGCGGACCAGGCGGTGGAGCCCATCGCGGCACCACCGGTACTGCCGATAGCGGCGGGCCACCAATACCAGACGAGGTAGGCGCCGGTAGCGACGAGCACGACGGCGGTGATGCGGGTGCCGTGGCGGGCGAGCACCGCGAGGTAGCGGGTGGCAGCGGTGCCCGCCGCGGCGGTGGCGAGGCTGACCAGCAGCAAGACCGTCGCGGCCCCGGCGGCGTAGACGGCGAACACCACCAGCAGCGCTGCCCATCCGGCGGTGGCCTGGGCTTGGGCGATCACGGCGAGCAGCACCCCGAAGGTGCACGACAGCGACGCGGCCGCATAGCCGGCACCGGCGGCCACCATACCGGTGGTGGTCATCGATGCGCGGGGCGGGCGCTGAGCGCGGCGGGGCAGGCGCAGGCCAAGGCCACGGCCGGTGAGCATGACCAGCCCGAGCACCGCCAGCGCCGCGCCGACGGCCAGGCCGAGGCGGGGGCCGCGGCGATGAGCGCGCGGGCGCCGGCGCTGACGGCCAGGCCCGCCGCGGCGAGGGTGCCCGCGAATCCGAGGGTGAGCGCGGTCCCGGCGCGCAGGGCGCGCGCCATGCGGACCGGGAACGCGTCGGTGGTGGTGTCGCCGAGGGTGTGGGTGATCCAGGCGGGCAGCAGCGCGAATCCGCACGGGTTGACCGGGGCGAGCATCCCGGCGGTGAACGCCAGCGCCAGCAGTCCGCCCATCACGCCGCTCCCGCGTCGCGCAGTGCGGTGGTGATCTGGTCGGCGGACGGGTCGGTGGCGCGGTAGGTGACCTTGCCCGCCGGATCGACCACGACCAGCGTCGAGAGCGACGCCACCGAGAGTCGTGTGGTGAGGGTGGCGCCGGTGTCGATCACGGCGGGCAGCGCCTGGGTGCCGGTGAAGTCCTGGAACCCGGCCACCGTCTGCGCGGATTCACCCGGATCCATGTCGACCAGCACGAACGACGCCTTGTCGCCGAGTTGTCCGGCCGCCTGCGCCACCGATTTCGCGCCGCCCACGCATTCGCCGCAGCCGACGGAGAAGAAGAACAACGCGGTCGGCTTGTCACCGGGCACGCTGATGGAGGTGCCGGTGACGGTGTCGACCTGCACCGGCGCCACCGGATCCTGCGCCGTCGTGTCGGTCGAGGTGCACCCGGTGAGGGCCAGGGCTGCGGACAGCGCCAGCGCGGCGGCGGCGAGGGCGGGGCGGCGAAAGCGTGGCAGAGTGGCCATTCGAGGACAGTGGCCTTTCGTGCGGGGGGCGAGGGAGTGTCAGCGCGGTCTCGCGACCGCTCATCGGGGTGTCAGAGTTCGAGACGGTCATGCCGGGGTTTCCGTCCGGTCGCGGTCGGCCGGAGCCGACCGAGGGGATCCGGGTCGGGGCGGACAACACCCCGTGGCCTTACGGGCGCGGCGCCGCAGGGTGTAGCCGACGGCGGCGGCCACGACCAGCACGCCTGCGGCAAGCAGCCACGGGCTGGTCAAGACACCGCCGAGACCGGCGAGCACGCCGCCGGCGATCAGGGCGGGACCGGCGCAGCAGGCGACCATCACCAGCACGCCACCGGCCACTGCGAGCAGACCACCGAACCCGCCCGAGTCGTTGTCGGGTGTGTTCATCGCCTTGTTGTCGGGTGTGTTCATCGCCGCCCACTACCGTCCGCGGCGGGGATGCGCGGGCAGCAGCCCAGCGCGGCGGAGTTGTCGGCCGCCAGCGACCGCGCCAGCATCACCAGGTCAGCTACCCGCGGATCACCCACGGAGTACCGCAGTTTCTTCCCGTCGCGGCGCGCGAGGACATACCCGCAGTCGGCCAGGCAGGACAGGTGTACCGACACCCGGGGCTGCGAGATGCCGGCGTGTTCGACGCAGTCGGCGGAGGTGCGCTCCCCGGCGAGGATGAATTCGAGGAGCTTGAGCCGGGTCGGATCCGACAGGGCGCGAAAAAACTTCGCCGTCGTATCCAGATGCGTACACGCCGACTCGGCACCGGGCACGGTGACAGTGGCGGTGGTGGACCGGGCCATGGGATCGCCTCCACGAGACTTGAACTATTCGGATAAACGCATAATATGGTTCCGGTAGATATTCGTCAACACGAATAGCAGCCGTTGTCGGTTCAGCGGTTGCCCGACCAGGAGGCACCCTCGTGACCTTGACAGATTCCCGCGCCGATCTGGCGATCATCGGTTCCGGCTCGGCGGCGTTCGCCGCCGCCATCGCCGCGGTCAACCTCGGCAAACGGGTGGTGATGGTGGAGCGCGGGACGGTCGGGGGCACGTGCGTGAACGTCGGGTGTGTGCCCTCGAAGGCGCTGCTGGCCGCCGCCGAGGCCCGCCACGCCGCCGAGGCGGCGGGCCGGTTCCCCGGGCTCACCCCCGCCGAGGTGCCGCTGGATTTCCCCGCCCTGATCGCGGGCAAGGACGCGCTGGTCGGGCAGCTGCAGGCGGAGAAGTATGTCGACCTGGCCGCCGACTACGGGTGGGAGATCGTCTCCGGCACCGCGGTGTTCGACGGCAGCGCCGAGGCACCCGTGCTGCGGGTCGCGCGCGCCGAGGGCGGTGTACGGGTGATCGAGGCCGACCAGTATCTGATCGCCACCGGTGCCGCGCCCTGGGCTCCGCCGATCGACGGCCTCGTTGAGGCCGGGTATCTGACCTCGACCACCGCCATGGACCTCCAGCAGCTGCCGGAGTCGCTGATCGTGGTGGGTGCGGGCTATGTGGGGCTCGAGCAGGCCCAGCTGTTCGCCCGCCTGGGCAGCAAGGTCACGGTGATCGCGCGTAGCCGGCTGACCTCGGGTGAGGAACCGGAAATCTCGGCCGCGCTCGAGGCCGTCTTCGCCCACGAGCGCATCGACGTGCTCACCGCCGCCACCGTCGAGAAGGTCCTCGCCGACGACGGGCACAAGGTGGTGACCGTGCGCACCGGCGGCGGCGCCAGCACCGAGCTGCGGGCCGAGCAGGTGCTGATGGCCACCGGCCGCCGCCCCAACACCGCCGGGCTGGGCCTGGATGCGGTCGGCGTCGCCGTCGACGAGCGGGGCGCGGTCGTGGTCGACGACCGCCAGCGCAGCAGCAATCCGCGCATCTGGGCGGCCGGGGACGTGGCCGGGGATCCGCAGTTCGTGTACGTGGCCGCCGCGCAGGGCACCCTGGTCGCCGACAACGCCCTGGCCGGTGCCGATCGCGTCCTGGACTACACCACGGTGCCGCGCGTGACGTTCACCAGCCCCGCGATCGCCTCGGTCGGACTGACCGACGCGCAAGCCGCCGCGGCCGGGCTGGCCTGCCAGTGCCGGGTGCTGGGGTTGTCGAGCGTGCCGCGGGCGCTGGTCAACCGGGACACCCGCGGCCTGGTCAAGATCGTCGCCGAAGCCGGCACCGGCCGGATCATGGGCGTGCACGCCCTCAGCGACGGCGCCGGGGACCTGATCACCGCCGCCACCTATGCGATGACCGCGGGTCTGACCGTCGACCGGCTCGCCCACACCTGGGCGCCGTACCTGACCATGGCCGAAGCGCTGAAACTGACCGCGCAGACTTTCACCACCGACGTCACCAAACTGTCCTGCTGCGCAGGCTGACGCCGTCGGACGGGAGGCAGTGATGAACGGACACATGACGATCGGGGACCTCTCGGCCCGCACCGGGGTGCCGGTGAAGGCGCTGCGCGAGTACACCGACCTCGGCCTGATCTACACCCTGGGCCGCAGCCCGGCCGGCTACCGCCTCTACACCGACGACGCGGAGTGGTGCGTGCGGTTCATCGGCGAGCTGCGCGGCCTCGGGCTCACCATCGCCGAGATCTGCCAGCTCACCTCCACCGACCGTGACGACCACGGCCGTTCGGTCGGCGCCCATCTCGCCGAGCTGCTGCAGCGGTCGCGGCAGCGGCTGCGCCCGATGCCGAGCAGATCCTCGACCGCATCGACGCCTTCGAAACCGCACACCGTGCGCATCTGGCCACCGACGACCTGTGCTGGGCCGGTGACCCGTGCGGATGCGAGCTACGGGCTTGACCCTCACCCCGGGGACAGACCCTACCGTCGGCACCGTCACTGTCCGATCGCCCTCGAGGAGTCCGATCCCATGAGTACCGACAACCTCACTGCCGACGTTTTCGCCAAGATCCTGCCCGCCGGCCGGGACCGGGCGCTGATGCGCGCCGCGCTGCGGCTGCTCGCCCACGGCACCCCGGTCACCGTCACCGAACTCGCCGCCGCCGCGGGAGTGCCCGACCTCGACCCCGCGCAGACGCCGATCGGCGCCGACGTCGAATACGACGAGGCCGGCCGGATCGTCGGCTGGGGCCTGACCCTCAACCCGACCCCGCACCGGTTCAGCGTCGGTGGCCACCAGCTCTACACCTGGTGTGCCCCCGACACCCTCATCTTCCCCGCCGTCATCGGCGCACCCGCCTGCATCGAATCCGACTGCCCGATCACGGGCACCACCGTGCGCCTGACCATCGACCCCGTCACCGGGGTCAGCGACCTGGAACCGGCCACCGCGATGGTGGCCTTCGTCGACCCCGACCGGATCCAGCCCGGTCACCTCCGCGCCACCTGCTGCAACCCGCAGATGTTCCTCGCCACCTCCGACGCCGCCCACCACTGGCAGGCGAAATTCCCAGGCATGACGGTGCTGCCGGTCACCGACGCCTACCACCAGCTCGCCCGCCCCCTCGCCGACGCGATCACCGACCCGACCACGACCACCGGAACCAGCGCCTGCTGCTAGATCGCGCCGCCGCCGATCCGGGCCGGCGCTGCGGGTCAGAACAGGGTGTCCCGCACGCGCAGCGGCCGGTACCCGGTGGGGCCGAGCTGGGCGAGTTCGGCGTCGATGTCGACCTCGATGGCGCCGAAGAAGTTGATGTTCTCGCTGTGGGCCGGGGAGATGTGCGTCAGCACCTCGTCGTCGATGCGCCGCCCGGCCCGCCGCATCTGTTCGGTCGCCAGCCCGTAATACGGCTCTTCCTGATTCAGAGTGCGTCGAGGTGTTGTGCGAGGCCGCCGGAGTGGATGAGTGACCGCAAGATGTAGTGGTTGAGGTTTCGGAAGCCCAACGCGATCCCGCGGAGGTGTTCCAGGCGGCCGTTGATCGCTTCGACGGGTCCGTTGGAGGCGCCGGTGTCGAAGTAGGCCAAGATCTCGGCACGCCGCGCCCATAATGATCGGCCGAGTTGGGCCAACTCTGCCAGCCCGGACGGAACGCCGGTATGAATCCGTTTGAGCAGCTTGTACATCGCGATCTTGCCGTCACGCTTGTTCTCCTGGCCGTAGGCGTTGATCAGCTCTTGGTAGATCGCGTAGGTGACCGAGACGGCCACGTGCTCCTCGTGAGCCTCCAACCCGCTACGTAGCCGGGCCTTCTGCTTGTCTGTCAGCAACGCGATCCGGGTCAGCAGTGGTCGGCGGATACCGTAGAGCGGATCACCCGTGCGGCCGCGGTGCCCACACGTATCGTGTTGCACGCGTTGACGACACACTGTGAGCTTCTCGGCGGCCAGATGGACCACGTGGAACGGGTCCATCACCGCCCGCGCCTTATCCAATGCCTCGGCGGTCGCGGTGCGATACCCGGTGAATCCGTCCATGGTGACCACCCGGATCCGGTCCCGAAAGGAGTCATCGCGGGCATCGAGCCAGTCCTTCAACGCCGCTTTGGACCGGCCGGCCACCATATCCAGCAAGCGCGCCGACCCGGTCCCATCCACAATCGGTGTGAGGTCGACCAGCACGGTCACGAAACTCGAATCACCATTGCCGCGAACATGTTTCCACTTGTGCTCATCAACACCGAGAACCCTGACACCGTCGAGTCGGCCAGGCGCCGAAGCCACCGTACGCGCCGCCTGCAACGCGAGGGCATTCACGGTGTTCCAGCCCAACCCGACCGACGCGGCGACCGCAGAGACGCTCATCTTGTCCAGAATCATCCGCCGAAGAATCCACGCGATCGTGCGGCGCGTCACCGCCGCGCGCGGCGCGACGATCGCCGAGATGTCGGCGCGAAAGATGCCCTGACCACACGCGCCGTTCTCGCAGGCGTAGCGCGGCACCCTCAGATGCAACCGGGTCGGATGGCCCACGATCGGTAGATCTGCCACCTCACGATCGACATGATCACGCAACCGACCCGCCCGCTCGCACCTCGGGCAGCTACTCTTCGGGGCCAAGACCTCGCAGAACAGGTGTGTGCGATCCTCGCCGTCGAGAGCGGCATCGGTGATCGTCACCCCGAGTTCGATCGTGCGGCAAATCGTGTCGGCAATGGCGCTACGCTGCAACGAGGGTCCTGTCGGTGTGAGTGATGAGGTGTAGGAGCTTTCATCTTCACACCACAGGACCCGCCCGCATCCCCGGCTCGCCGCCGCCGAACCCGACCTACATCTTGTGCCCGGTAGAACCCGTTCTACGCACCGTCAATCAGGAAGAGCCCGTAATACTCTGTGGTCCAGGCGATGACGGCGTTGGTCGCCAACGTGAGGCACCATGCCTGTTCGGTCTGTCCCTCCAGGTGCCTCGCGCGCACGGCGCCTTCGTGCGCGTAGAGCAGGTCGCGGCGGAGCGCGTGCAGGGATTCGCCCTTGTTGAGCTGTCGGGAGATCTTGCGCCGATAGCCCGGGTCGGACAGGTACCGGGCGGCGTAGATCGTGCGCCGCAGCGCCCCGTATTCCTTGAGCGCCGCCGCGAGGGCGTTCTGCCGGCCCGACGCGGAGAGCTTGCCGACCAGCAGCGACGCGGTGGCGTGCCCGAACTTCAGCGACCCGCTCAGCCGGAGCAGGTCGTCGTAGTGCTCGGCGATGAGATCCAGATTCAGCTTGCGGGTCAGCAGCGGCCCGGCGTGCGGGAACGCGGACTCCACCTGGGCCCGAGGCGCCGCCCGATACAGGGTGATCCGGCCCAGGTCCCGGATGCGGGGCGAGAGCTGCAATCCGAGCAGGTCGAACAGCCCGAAGTTCACGAGGGTGACGCCGTGCGTGTCGGTCGCATGCTCGGTGATCGGCAGATCCGTTGCATTGCCGAGGATTTCGTCCAGCACGTAGTGAGCTTCGCGTCTCGTCGCGACGATGACCTTGGTGCCGTAGGTGGCGTGCTGATCGGTGACATGGGTATACGTGCTCAGTCCTTCGTTCGCGAAATAGCGGCTCAACGCTCTGGCGGTGACCGATTTGCCGCGGGTCGGGAACCGTTGCCCATCACTCGACGACAGGGTGCCGGCGCCGAAGACCGGGGTCAGCGGCAGCCTTTGGTGGTAGTCGATGATCGTCAGGTTCGCCGCCCGCAGCGTCTCCTCCCGCACATACCATTCGCTGGTCCAGGCCAGGATGTCGTAGGAGAGGCCCGACGCCTCGGCCATTCGGGTCAGCCCGAGGTTGGTGGAGTAGGCCAGCAGGACGGCGATGAGGTTGCGTTTCAGCTCCGGGCTGCGGGCCTGTTTGCCGCCGGCGTGGGTGAAGCAGTCCAGGTAGCCGGTGCGTTTGTCCAGCTCGATCAGCAGCGACACGATCGGCGCGAACGGCAGCATCTCCGTCAGCTCGGCCTTGAGCGCCGTCGCCTCCGCGGGCACATCCTCCGCCGACAGCGGTGAGATCACCAGGTCACCGGCCTCATCGAGACGGACCGGCCCGTCGCCGCCGGCGAGCACCTTCTCCAACTCGCCCATAGCGGCGTCGAGCTCGTCGGTGGCGGTCGCCAGCGCGCGAGCGGGATCAGCGGACTTGCCGACCAGGCGGCAGAACTCGTCACGCTGCGGCTCCCACGCCTGCGGGGTCAGCAGGTACGCGGCCGGGTCGGCGTAGCGGCGCGACCCCGGCACGAACACATCCCCGCTGCGCAACCCGTCACGCAGCCCCAGCAGCACGCACAGCTCCCAGTAGTGCCGATAGGCGGTGGTGTTACCGGCTTTGCGGGCCTCGTCGAGGTAGCCGCGCCACTTCGTCGGCACGAACCCGGTCGGCGCGTCGTCGGGCACCTTGCGGGTACCGGTCGCGTTCAGCTCCCGCAGCATGTGCACCCCGATCAGCAGCTCGGTCGCGGCGGTGCCGCCGGCGAACCGGACTGTCGACAGCACCTGCGGGGTGAACTGCCGCAGGTAGGAGTACGAGCTGTCCAGAGCGGCCAGGTGCCCGTGATCGCGCGGCAGCCGAGGCTTGGCCTGCGCGACCGCGGCCCGCAACCGCTCCCATCCGATCCGATCGCCCCGGATCAGGCCGCCGATCTCCTCGTCGGGGATCTGCAGGTCACAGACGATCGCCAGCAGGTCGTCGAGCAACCCCTGCCGATCCTCTCCGGCCTTACCGCGCTCGGCCAGCTCGTCGCGCATCCGGCGTTCGGCCTTGCTCAACCTGGCCGAGATCGCCTGATCGAACAGCTGCACCACCTCGTCGAGCACATCGGTGGCCGACTGCGCCAACACGGTGAGCAGAATCGGGTAGCGGCGTTGCGGATCCCGGCGTTCGAGGGCTTGGCCCGTCAAGCGGCGGCCCACCGTCGCCAGGAACCGCCGCCGCTCCGCCGGCAGCACCGACATGTCCAGCTCATCCGCGCCCAGGTTGCGCAGGAACACCAGCTTCTCGACCTCGGCCTTCACCGCGGTCGCCGACGCCTCCACCGGGCCGGTCGACAACCACCGCAACCGCGACATCTCGATCGACGGGTCGACGACCAGCAACGCATCCAGTTCCTTACACCGCTGCGGCGTGAACTCGCGCGCCAACCGGTCGTAGGTCTCCCGCTGCGCCCGCGTGCGAGCGTGCGCGACCCGGCGGACCACCGTTTCCGGGCCCGGCCGGATCACCCGCGCCGAGATCAGGTACTCACACGCCAGCCGGAACAACAGCGTCGGCGAATCGTGCTCCATCGCCCGCGCCAGCAGAAACTCATCCAGCTCCTTCAACTCCATCGCCCCGGCAGGCCGCCACCCCAGATACTGGGCCACCAGCCGCACATGCTCGGTCCGCGTCTGCGCCCGCTTGCCATACGAACGAAGCTGCGCTGCATCGATATTCAGCTGATCCGCCAGCCGGGCCACCGCCACCGGCGGCGCCGACGGCACCTTGTCCGGCACGAACCCCAGCCACGGCAAGGTGCACAACGCCACCGCCAGGCCCAGACGGACCGCAGGGCCCCTGCCCTGCGGAGCAACAAACGCCAGATCCGCCGGGGTCAGCGTGAAGTACCGGAACAACTCCTCACGACTGATCTCCGGGAACTCCCGCAGGCGCTGCAACTCCTCGTCCGCGAATACCCGCGTCGCCACGAACCCCAGCCTCCAACACGCCGACCAACCTCATCGGCAGACAAGCCAAGCACCAACCACCCCGGCCCGCAGCCCGAACCGAGAAATCGCCGCTGACCAGGCACTACGCGAACTTCGTTGTTTTTTGCGCCATTACTACCGGGACCCCTTGTTCACCGCCGCGCAGGCCCGTGCTCGTGATGCATTGGATGAATCATTGATTCATCCAATGCATCAACGGTGCTAACTGTACTGGTCAGCGAGCTAAGAGTCGGGTGTCCCAGGGCGGCATGTGGTCCGAGGTGACCCGAAGGGGACCAGCGAATGGGATCGAATGTCGCGGTCCCGCAGTGATGTTGGTGCCTGCGTCCAGACCGCGGTCGAGGGACCGGATTGATGCATCTGATGCAATACACAGCGGTCTACTTGACATAAGGTACATTATCGGCGAAAACCGTTGCTGCACTGAACAATTTGTCACCAGTGACGAAACGATACGCCAACCAGCAATTCGAGGACGCTCCTGGAACGACCAGCGCATCGACTAGGTGTACTGATCCGGGACGTTAGGTACGGCGTTCGGCGAGTCGACGTGACATAGGGAAGACCTCCGAGTGAGGTGTGGAGCTGTCTAGGAACCGCTCCTCAACCCGGAGGTCTTCGTGTCTCACCGTAATTCACCGTTGTCCCCGACTGGCCGGTTGCGTCTGGCTCGGTGTGTTGTCGAAGATGGGTGGCCCTTGCGCCGCGCGGCTAACCGGTTCAACGTGTCGGTCACCACGGCCAAGCGATGGGCGGATCGCTACCGCGAATCGGGGCCGGCCGGGATGGGTGATCGGTCCAGCCGGCCCCGATCGTGTCCGCATCGCACCCGCCGGCGCCGGGAACGCCGGGTCGTCGGGTTACGCGTCTCCCGTCGCTGGGGGCCGGCCCGGATCGCGTTTCACCTGGGGTTGAACGTCTCCACGGTGCGCCGCATCCTGACCCGGTACCGATGCCTGCGGTTGTCGTGGATCGACCCGGCGACCGGGGCGCCGGTACGTGCCCGCCGGCGCGAGGTCCGCCGGTATGAACGTGAAGCGCCCGGAGACTTGATCCACGTCGACATCAAAAAGCTCGGGAGAATCCCCGACGGAGGTGGACATCGCGTACACGGCCGCGCCCAGGGCGCCCGCAACTCCAGTGCCCACCGCGAGCCTGGGCGAACCCGCAAAGTTGCTGGCCGCCCGAACCTGGGGTACGCGTATCTGCATCACGCCGTCGACGACCATTCCCGCTACGCCTACTCCGAGATCCTCGCTGATGAGAAGAAGGAAACCGCGACCGCGTTCATGACTCGGGCGTTGGCGCACTTCGCCTCGATCGGTGTCACCACCGCGCGAGTGATGACCGACAACGGCTCTTGTTACCGGTCCCGGGTATTCCGGGACTTGTTGGACGAAAACGGGATTAAGCACAAGTGGACCAGACCGTACCGGCCGCAAACCAATGGCAAGGTCGAACGATTCAACCGGACCCTGCAGGAGGAATGGGCCTACGCCCGTCCCTACCTCAGTGAAACCGAACGCGTCGCAGCCTTCCCCGAGTTCCTTCGCATCTACAATCACGAACGCGGCCACACCGCACTCCGAGGCAACTCACCCGCCGACCGCGTACCCAACCTGGCGGGTCAGTACAGCTAGCGATGCGGACGTCCCGTCACACCGTTCCACGCTTGTCGTCGAGCACGCGCCTGTCCGGTCGTTGTGTCCATTGGCTTCGATTGCGACGTGTCCGCCGGCCACATAGAACATCGCCATCCGATAGCCAGCCTCCATGGCCTTGGCACCCGACTCACCGCCAAACTCACCGCCAGGGGTGAAGAGGTTGACGATGGTGTTGGTCAATCCGGTGAACATCAGGTTCCTCCTGCGTCGGTTTGTTGCCTGCTGTGCGGCGTTGTCCCAGGTCGTCGACTCGCAGTTACCTTCTCACGAAGGTCCGACAGTCTCGCCGAATCAGTCGGGCAGCAGGTGCGAGGCGGCAATGCCGAAGTGGTCGGCGATCCGGTAGAGCGTTCCGATGGTGATGTTTTCGCGTCCGGCCTCGATCGCCGACAGGTGGGTTCGGTGCACGCCAACAGCTTTGGCTACTTCGGCCTGCGTCTGACCGCAGCTGGTTCGCGCGTCGCGCACACGCTTGCCCAGCTCCTGAAGTCTCTCCACGGTGTTGACTATATCCCACACGCATGTAGACTAAAACCATCACCGCTGATGATGGGGTGAACCTTCGCTGCCGACTCGGGCAGAAACAAAAGTGGTCCGTGGGTGCTGGAACACCCACGGACCCGACGCACACCACGGAAAGGGCCGTGACATGCACCAATGCGCCACTCTAATCGAACAAGCCTCGGGCTATCTTGCCGCCGACCACACCATCCGCCGCATCACCCCGAGCGCCCGGGCGAGCGCCGCAGCGGCGATCCTCGCCCACTACCCGCCGACCTCGGCGTTCGATGATGGATTCCGGCAGCGGCTTGTTGAGTTCACTCCCCCCATGGCATCTGCCGATCACCGAAAGGGGATGTAGAACAATGGAGTTCACAACTCTCGGAGTCCTGGCCGACGCAACCCCCCTCAAGCCGGAAGCCCCTGAGGGCCTCATGCAGCTGGCGTCCGACCTCGGATGGGGGGCCTCGATCCTCGGGGTGGTCATCCTGCTGGGGGCAGGCCTGCGGGCCGCCATCGCGAAGCAAACGGGCGAAGTCGCCGCCACCGTCGCTCCACTTGCGATCGGCGGTGTCATCCTCTCCTCCGTCGGGGCCGTTCTGACTCTGGTCGGCCCCGACCCGGATCAGGACAGGCAGCCAACCACCGACGCGCCCCCCGCGCCGACGCCGCCGGCCCCCGCCCCGACCGAGCAGACCCCGATCGAGCAGACACCGTCGGCACCCGAGGCGCCCACCGACTACACGACGCTGTGGATCATCTGCGGAGCCGTCGCGGCCAGCCTCATCGTCATCGCTGTCGCGGTTCTCGCCTACCACAAAATGAGCCAAGCACGTTCTCGCCGAGACGTTCTCGTCAAGAGCACACGCGCTCAATGGACCAAGGCGGCCGACGTCCTCGGCAACCATCGACGCCGACTACGCCGCCTATCACGCCGACCTCGCAGACCGGCTCTTCACCCGCCCACTCCTCGACGACACCAACGACCCCCACACCGCGGCGTTCCTCGACGCCTACACCGCCGCCCGCGCCGCCGCCTACGACTCCCGGCCCCTGGACAGAGACCTCGCCGAGCGAGCCGTCACCACCGCCCTGGCAGCCCGCGACGCATGGAACACCGCCTCACGCCACGCCCGCGACACCGGCCTGAGCCTCCAACCCGCCAAACGCGAAAAACTCACCCGAGCACGCAAACTGCTCGACCAGGCGCTCGACCCCACCATCACCGACGCCTACCGCGACAACCTGCTCGACCGCATCACCACACTCATCGCCGAAGCCGGCGCACGACGCATCCCGCCGGTCCGGGCGCTCGTCGCCGAGTCCGTGCAACGCCAACTCGACACCCAGGCCAAGCGCCCGCAACTGCAACGATGACCCAGCTGACGGGCGATTCGGGCGCGCGATGCACGCCACGGCGTCGGTGCGGCATGTTATGCACACACAAAGACAACACCCGAATCGCTCTCGAAGAAGGACCCTTCGACCTACAAGGAGAAACATGAACTGGGTGATCTGGTCCCTCAACGTGGCCGTCATAGTCCTCGCGATCGCCGTCATCGCCTTATGGAGATTCCCCATCGGCAACTTCGGTTGGTTCCAACGCCTACTCCGCGCCCGGAAGCGAGCCCTCGCCGAAGGCCACACAGAAGACTGGCATGACGACGCCTGGTACGACGCACTCGCCGCACACGGTATGCGCATCAACGATCCAGACGCCCCGCTCGCACCCGCCGGCCACGAGGCAGAGTTCACCAGGCGCCACCCTGGGCCGACACCGCCGCCGCGGCAGCCCGCAAGCATGGTCAACCCCATCCTCGCGCTCATCGCTGTAGCCATCGTGGCCACGGTCAGCACGCTGGCGCTCAACTAGACCATCAGGAGACCACCATGTGGACTTATCAGTGACCAGCAACAGGTTTGCTCTCAAAGGCCACGCGAACTGTCACCCACCCCGCGAGGAGAGATCCCCTCATGAACTTGCCTTCGGCCCACAGCGTCCTGACACCCCGTGAGTTCGCGGCTCTCCTGCGCGTTGACGCCCGAGCCCGTCGACGCCGAGTCCGTCTCACTCATAACCTCGACTACGAGACGTTCTACGCCGGGCTCGCCAGCTCGATCGACGACCAGCCCGACAACGTCGAGTTGGCCCGTAAAGTGCTCACGCTCTGGAACAAGGACCAGAACTGGTTGCGAGCACGTCGCACACGAACCTTCGCGATCGCCTCGACCGGCGACATCTGACCACCGATCACCACCACCGATCACGAAGGAGTCCACAGTGTGGTCCTTCCTGTATTACGCCGTCGCCCTGGAGTTGGGCGGAGTCCTCGCCCTGGCTCGCGTCGACTCGGTATTCCCGCAACGTCGCCAAGGGCTGCGTCTTCTCGCGGCCGCATTTCTGACGGCCTCAACCGTCAGCCTCGTGACCGGCGCAGTTCTCACGATCGCCTCCGACCAGTATCAGGTAACCGATGCAATCCTGATCATCCTCATGGCGATCATCTGCACCGTCGTCAACGTCTCGATACTCGGCCTGTTCGGGTTCTGGGCCGAGCTACGCCGCGCCCTGCGCAACCGACGGCGGCCCACCGGCCCGCCCGACATCGAGCGCATCCCATGAACAATCCCGCCACCACCATGAGTAGCAACAGGATCGACTCCAGCGCCGCCCGTGCGCAGCTCGTCGCACGGATCGCCGAGCGCATCCGTATGTCCCCTGACCCGGCACTGATAGCCCTCGCCCAACAGATTCGCGTGGCACGCGAAATCGCGTCAGACATAGACGACCGGGTGATCCGAGCGGAAGCCCGCAATGACATCGCGCGGTGGATAGATACACTCGCCGCCAGCGCCGAGCTGGCCGATCTCGAACACCATCTACTCACCGACACCGAGCTGCAACTGGCACTACGCCGCAGCGAACTCGGAGACATCGGCCGCTACGGCGCCATCGGTGCGGTCGGCGCAGGTGCGTGGCTGCTCAACTGGGCGGTAGTCCTACCTTCTGCGCTCGAGGTCGTTCTGAAAATCGCCTTCCTCTGCTGCATCCCGTTCGCCGCGTTCGGCAACGGGTTGGTGCTGCACTACTACGTGGTCCAACGTGGACCGGAAGGGCGCACCAACCGCGCATGGCCGCGCATCGTCGAGGATGCCGCAGTCACAGCCTGCGCTCGTCGGGATGAGGGCGCTTCCGACGAATCCCCCGCCATCGCAGGGGGCCTGGAGCGTCGACGAGCCGACGCAGCCCGCGCTCTCGACGACCTCAACGCCGCGTGGGGACACTACAAACTCGACACCGAAGCCTGGTACCTCACCAAACCTCTGCTGCACGACACCACCGGCACTGTTGGTCCCACCGTCGCCTACACCAGCGCCATGGCCGATCTCGCGGCCGCCGTCGAGGCCTTGGGCGAACACTCCACCGTCAACGACGTCGACCACGCCCTGGCCCTAGCCGATCGCGCCTGGGCGGCCTGGCATGACGCGAATGACCACGCCGCCGCCGTCGGGCTCGACGATCGCAGCCCCACCGAACGCGCCGCGCTGCAACGCCTCAGCAAACTCGTCACCCGACTCGCCCGCAGCAGCGCCGACGATCCCGAACTCGCCGCGGTCAAACGCGACATCACCGCCTGCCTCGATCGCATCCACACCGTCTCGGTGTCCTGGGCCGACATCGCCGCACTGCCCGCCCTCGACCAGCGACTCATCCCGCAGTTGCCCACCGGCGCCGCCTGATCCAGGCCACGTCGCCGAGGGTGCCAGAAGGAAGTGTGTGCAGTCACAAACGCCAAGTGGGCGCGCGTCGGTGACTACAGCAAAGAGGCACTTTGCTAGTGTGGCGGGACGTTCTTCTGAGTTGCCACACCCAACCGAAGATCGTTCCTCACAGGATAGGAGGGGAGGGCGGCGAGCTAGACCTAGGATGTCAGGATAACCAGACATGAGTCTTACTCACGACAGGTTTACCTGGCATAATATCTATTATCGGCACTTGTAAATCACTGGGGGAGAGTATCTTTCAAGCGCTCCTTACATAACATCGAGAGATCGCGGGGACCTGAAGTGTTGCTCGTGGCGGTGCTCGCGCATCGATGTCAAACCATCTGGGCCGGCGTCACCCTCGCTGGTCCAAAAGTTGGTGGAGAACGCCCCGGCCGGCGGCGACGGCGGAGTAGCGGCCACGCCGATCGGCCACGCCTGCTGTACTTCGTAGCGCAAACCTTCGAGCGGGTCATCCGCAGCATCTGACCAAACGAACTCGACTTCCGTCCCCGGACGCAAACCCATCGAAGCGAGTGGATCGTTCAGATCGGCTACCGCTAGGAGTCTGAGCGATTGAGCGTCGGCGTACACCCCGCCGGGAGTGTCCGGTGAGTCGAACACACCCCACCCTTTACTGAAATGCCATACCCGCACAACGCCCGTCGACGACATTGCTTAACCGTAGCCGTCACAGCTCCGCGGGGAGACGTCGCGAAAACGTTGATCGTGAGGTAGGACGGGCTAGGAACGAAGTCAGCGCGTAGCGGGTGGCAGCGGGTTGAACGCGTCGTGAGCCATGATTCGTGGTCGAGTTCGATGTCCCAGGCTTCCAAATCGGGGGCGAGGACCAACTCATCGATGCAGGCGGCGGTCCCACCGACGAAGAAGATAGAGCTACTCCCCCTCCGTCAGCGCCCTCCAGCCCACCTAAACTACTATCTAGCATAGTTTCAAGGTTGGCTGTTGGAGGCGTGGTGATCGCAAACATTGTGGCCCAAGGGACACTCCTGGGACTGTTCGGTGCGGTCGTAGCGTGTGGTGTCGCCGCTGCCCGCCAGCCGGATCGAGGTGGGGAGGCGTGGCGGGCGCTTGTTTCGTGTGCGGTGGCCGTGAGTGCGGCCGTCGGCGTGATGGTGGTTGCTCCCCAGGGCGATTTCTCGTCGGCGATCGTGTTGGTGATGCTCTGTGTTGGGGCGCTCATGCTGTTTTCTGTTCATCTGCACGGTACGTCGTTGGCTGTAATGGTTGACCCGCTCGTGTGGATGGCCTCGGCGATGTGGGTGTTCATCGTGTTCGCCGCCACGGGCGCGCCGATCGAGATTGGCGCGGTGCCTGCTGATCCGATCGCCGAGCTGGCGTTGAGGGCGGAGCTCAATCGAACCCCGAGGTGGTCCCGCACAGGCAGTGTGATCGCGATCTTCGGTCTGGTGGCCGCGATAGTCTTCCGCCTGGCCCGGCCGGCCTCCCGCGGTGATGGCTTCGACGCCCTCGTTCCCGGCGCCCACGCCCGATTCCCACAAAATACGAAGGTGGTTAGTAGAAGTGGGGCGTGATGCGAGTGTGCGGAGGAGGTGGTGGGCATGACTGACGGTGTCGAGGTGCCGCGTACGGATCGGTTCGGCCCGCGCGGTCCTGCCCGTACGATCTCTCGTGCGGTGGGCCTTGCCGTGGTGATGTTTGAGGCGGTTGCCGCGTTCTGGCTGGTGATGCTGCTCCGAACGTCGGATCTCGTGCCATCCGACCCGTCAGGAGTCGGGCGCGGTGATCAGGTCGAGCTGCGGATGCTGACCGCGGTGGATGTGCACGACTGGGTGTCGGCGCTGAGTGCTGCGGCCTTCGCTGCGGGTGTGGCCGGTGCGCTGGTGGCGCATCTACTTCCCGCAGTCAAGGGGCGCGCGCCGGTTGAGTAGTCGGGCCGGGATTTCGACTCTTGGAACGTTTCTGTGGCTTAGGCTTTGGTGCCGCCGCCGCGGGTGTGGCGAGGTTTGCGGCTGAGGTATTCGGTGAGCACTTCCCGCTCGGCGGGTGTCACGGTCTGGGCGAAGTGCATCAGTACTGCCGCGGAGTCTCCGCTGGCGTCGAGGACCTGACGCAAGGTGCGTGAGGTGGCCTCCTCGCGGGTCTGCATGGGGAAGTACCGGTAGGCGCGGCTGACTTTTTCTCGACCGACGAACCCTTTTTTGTGCAGGTTGGTGACGACGGTGAGCACTGTGGTGTAGGCCGGTTCGCGGTCGTGGAGTTCCTCGACTAGGTCGTGCACCGACATCGCCGCACCGGCCGACCACAGCACGTCCATCACTGCGCGTTCCAGCGAACCCAGCCCAGTCATTTTCACCCACCATCTCTAGATGCGGGTCAATCTTACGACGGACTACCTCAGTTAGTAGCTCGGTCCCGTTGGAGCGCATCGGCAGCGCCGCGAGGCGGGCGGTGTTCGATGGCTGCGGAGAATTCGGTTCCAGGGGTGCTGCGGTGGATGTGACGTCGTGTTGTGGTCGGCAACGTGATGGTGAAGGTGGCTCCGTGCCCGGTTCCCAGGCTTTCGGCGAGCAAGGTGCCCCCATGGTCTTCGACGATGGAGCGGGCGATGGTGAGTCCGATACCGCTGCCGCCGGCGTCTCGGGTCCGTGAGGAGTCGGTGCGGTAGAAGCGGTCAAAGATGTGTGGAAGGTGTTGAGCGGGAATCCCGTCCCCGCAGTCGACGACGCTGATGCGCACCGCGTGTGCCGGGGCGGTGTCGGCTTTCACTACGACCCGCTGGCCCGGGGAGCTGTGTCGCAGCGCGTTAGTGAGCAGATTGAGCAGTACTTGGCTCATTCGTTCGGCATCGACATCGATGTGTACGCGCGCGGCGGTGGTGACGATGCCCAGCGTGACGCCGGCGTCGGTGAACAGCTCGGCGGCTTCTTCGTAGGTCGCGATGAGTAGTTCATTGACAGTGATCGTCGAGGGTTGCAATGGCATCTGATGCTCGTCGGCGCTGGATACGGTCGCGATGTCCTCGGCGAGGCGCTGCAACCGGGTGGTGGCGGTGCGCACGACGTCGAAGGTGTGGGAGTCGGGCGCGCGGACACCGTCCTCGAGGGCGTCGGTGATCGCGCCGATGGTGGTCAACGGGGTGCGCAGTTCGTGGGCGAGGTCTGACAGCATCCGCTTGCGGATGTCTTCCTGGGAGTTCAAACGTTGTGCCAGCTGGTTGATGGCTCGGCTGAGCTGGGTGAACTCAGTGCCGAGCTGGCGATCGGGAACACGGGTGCGGTAGTTGCCTGCGCCGATCGCCACAGCCGAGCGCGCGACGCTGGCGACTGACTGTTGTACGCGGCGAGCCAGGAACCAGCTGACGGCCGTGGCCAGGATCGTCGAGGTGACCAGGGCTGCGGTCATCGAGACGACGATGGAGAAGGTGAATGCGGCCTCGACGTGTTCGGCCTGTGCTGATCCCGGTTCGAGGCTGGACTGGCCGAGGTGATCGTGGAAGGTGTGCGGCGCGACGAACAGTGCCACGATCGCGACGCTGATGCCGCCGCCGCCGATCACGATGGCCTGGGCCAGCATCAACCGGGAGCCGAAGCTGCCCGGGATACGTGCCCGTCGTCGATCACCGTTCATGGCTGTCTCCTCGAGGTTGGCCGTCACCCATCCGGTAGCCCACGCCGCGCACGGTACGGATGAATCGACCGGCCGCGGCGCTGTCGCCGAGTTTGCGGCGCAGGCTGGCGATATGAACTTCGACAACGTGGGCATCGCCGACCCAGTTGGGTCCCCAGATTTCGGTGAGCAGTTGTTCTCGACTGAACACCACACCGGGCCGTCGGCTCAGGGCTTCCAGAACGTCGAATTCGGTGCGGGTCAGTTCCACGAGTGTGTCTTGTACCCGCACTTCACGGCCTTGTGGGTCCAGGGTCAGCTCCCCCAGTGTCCGCGGGTGTGCTGTGTCTACCGCCGAGGTCGGGCGCGGACGGCGCAGCATGGCGTCGATGCGCGCCATCAGCTCACGAGGACGAAACGGTTTGGTGAGGTAGTCGTCGGCTCCAACCGCGAGACCGATGATGGTGTCGACCTCGTCGGCGCGGGCGGTGACCATCACGATGTAGGCGTCGGTGAAGGTGCGTAACTGCCGACACACCTCGACGCCGTCGATCGAGGGCAAACCCAGATCGAGGATGACTACCGCAGGACTCACCGTGCGTGCGGCGGCGATCCCCTCTTGGCCGTCGTGGGCGATGGTGACCACAAATCCGCTGCGCTGCAGGTAGTCGGCGACAACCTCGGCGATGTCAGGCTCATCTTCGATGACCAGCGCGTGTAGCCCGTGCGGTGGTCGGGCCGCCGGCCCACGAAGGTCGTCGTCGACGATGACGCGGTCATGAGGCACGTCCCTATGGTGGCGGTGGTTTACACGACCATCCAACCCCGCGGGCATTCTTGAGCAGATCTTGATCCCGACCGCCGATCAGCCTTGAGGTTGAGTGGGCAAGGTGGCGGTGTCGCCGCGCCGAACGATATGTCCCAGTTCCCTCTCACACTGTTGATCTGCTTTCGGCCCGGCGACATCCTGTCCATCGATGCAGAGGATGCCCGTGTGACTGTCTCCTACAGCCTCACCACCAGTGATCCATTCGCCACCACCTTCCCTGCCGAGGCCACATCGCGCCGTGCTGGGCTGAGTCGTCAGCTGGTCGGCGGCACCCCGGTACTGCGGATCGAAGAACCCTTTGCCGAGCACGGGCACGGTTTCTGGGCCAAGCTGGAGGGCTTCAACCCCGGTGGCATGAAAGACCGGCCGGCGCTGCACATGGTCGAACGCGCCCGCGCCCGCGGCGAGCTGGCCCCGGGGGCGCAGATCATCGAATCAACGAGCGGCACACTGGGATTGGGGTTAGCGCTAGCGGGCATTGTGTTCGGTCATCCGGTGACCTTGGTGACCGATCCGGGACTGGAACCGATCTTGCGGCAGATGCTCGCCGCCTACGGCGCCCGGGTCGATGTCGTCAGCGAGCCCCACCCGGTCGGGGGTTGGCAACAAGCCCGCCGCGACCGTGTGCGCGCCCTGCTCGCACTCGACGAGGCTGCGTGGTGTCCCGACCAGTATTCCAATCCCGACAACGTGACCGGTTACAGCTCGTTGGGTGTGGAGTTGATCGCGCAGCTGCGCCATATCGATGTGCTGGTGTGTTCGGTGGGCACCGGTGGGCACTCAGCCGGTGTGGCTCATACTCTGCGGCAGTTCAACCCTGAGCTGGAGGTTGTGGGCGTAGACACCATTGGCTCGACGATTTTCGGCCAGCCGGCACAGTCACGGATTATGCGGGGACTCGGCTCGAGTATCTACCCCCGTAACGTTGCCTATGACCAGTTCAGTGAGGTGCACTGGGTGGCGCCGGCCGAGGCAGTCTGGGCATGCCGCACCCTGGCCGCCACGCAGTACGCCACCGGCGGCTGGAGCGTGGGCGCGGTGGCCCTGGTCTCGGGCTGGCTGGCGCGTACTCGTTCGGCCGATACGCGCATCGCGGCGGTGTTCCCCGATGGCCCCGCTCGCTACTACGGAACCATTTACAACGATGAGTACTGCCGCGCTCACGACCTGATCGGCGCCCCGGCGCCGCCCACTGAACCCCGCACCATCAGCGATCCGCTCACTCAGGTCGCGAGCAGCTGGACGCGGTGCCCTACCATCATCGACCCCACTTGCGTGCCGCACGCCGAGCCCACGAGCTGATCTATGCGACGCATCTACCGCAGTTTCCGCAGCTTCGATCGCCCCAGCCAAGTGCTGATGGTCAATCAGTTCACCATCAATCTCGGCTTCTACATGCTCATGCCCTACCTCGCCGCCTACCTCGCCGGCCCGCTGGCCCTGGCCGCATGGGCAGTGGGCCTGGTCCTGGGGATACGCAACTTCTCCCAACAGGGCATGTTCCTGATCGGGGGAACACTCGCTGACCGCTGGGGTTACAAACCGCTCATCATCGCCGGATGCCTGATGAGGGTCATCGGATTCGTCCTACTGGCCCTGGTCAGTTCGCTGCCGGCGATCCTGATCGCCTCGGCGGCAACGGGATTCGCCGGGGCGCTGTTCAACCCCGCCGTACGGGCCTACCTGGCCGCCGACGCCGGTGAGCGGCGCATCGAAGCATTCGCCGTGTTCAACGTGTTCTACCAGGCCGGGATCCTGCTCGGGCCGCTGGTCGGACTAGCCCTGACCGCTTTGGATTTTCGGCTCACCTCTCTCTGTGCGGCAGCAGTTTTCGCGGTCCTGACCCTCGTGCAGATCAAAGCGCTACCCGCAACAGCACCGGCCCCGAGCAGCACCTCAATCATTCAGGACTGGCGCAGCGTCGTCCGTAACCGGCGATTCCTGCTCTTCGCTGTGGCGATGGCCAGCTCGTACGTGCTGTCCTTCCAGGTCTACCTCGCCCTGCCCCTACATGCCGACCGCATAGCAGACAACCCCACCCTCGCCACCAGTGTTGTCACCGCAATGTTCGTGGTGACCGGTCTGGTGGCCATCGCCGGCCAGCTACGCATCACCACATGGTTCGGCAACCGCTGGGGCAGTACCGGCAGCCTGAGCGTGGGAATGACGCTGATGGCTGCAGCTTTCCTGCCCCTAGTCGCCAGCACCGCAACGCATCAGCGCAACATCGCCCTCAACATCGCCGCCCTGCTACTCACCGCAGCTCTGCTCGCCGCCGCCACCGCAGCAGTGTTCCCATTCGAAATGGACACGGTGGTGGGACTGGCCCGCGGCACGCTTGTCGCCACCCACTACGGGCTCTACAACACCATCGTCGGGATCGGGATTCTGCTCGGCAACGCCGCGACCGGGTGGCTGTTCAGCGCGGCCACCACCCGCGACATGCCCGAACTGGTGTGGATCGCTCTAGTCCTCACCGGCATGGCGGCGGCGTCCGCCCTGTTGATGTTGCACCGCCGCGGATGGCTCAGCGTCTCCGCCCCCACCGAAGCTCAACCCACCTCCACCCATTGATTACCCTAGGGGGGTAGGGTATAAAGGTGGTGTGGCGAGACGCCACAGCGGCAGGCCTCCTGAGGGTCGTCGGCACCACTGCTGTCAGTTTCAGAAGACGACTGCACTGTGTCAGAAGTGGACTGCACTAGAGGGTCGACTAAGTCGCCATAGCTTAAAGAGTGATGTCCACAATCTCGTTGACGAAGCCAGCAGCCGTCTCACCGACAAACGGAATCAGAGTGAGCGGCGTGAGCGAGTGCTACGGAATCCTCCGATAAGAGGGCGCGTTACCCCCCCGGGGGGCGCGGTTCGGGTTTGTTCGATCTTCGAATAACTGAGCACGGGTTTCATACACCGTCACTATGGCTGGATGTGGATCGCGCATAGCGTCGCTTGACGTCCGAATCCACCGAACCGGCCTTGCCGTTTGGATAGGTGACGGGCCGCGTAGCAGAGGCAGCTGCGGTCGTTGTGGTCGCGCCCTCCGCTCAATCTGACGTGGGGTCGCCGCAGATGAAGGTCTCTTCGTGTTCGCGGGACAGCCGAGCGGCCCTTTCGGCATCGCCCGCACCGAGCGCTTCGAGTATTACTTGGTGCTGTTCCGTGCTGGCACCCATGTCGAATCCTGGTGCCAATACGAGTTGAGCGGTTCGACCTTCGATCGACAGATGCTCCCACGTCGACAGCAGTGTGCTGTTGCCGGAGGCCGCGACGATGAGCCGATGGAATGCCATAGCGTGCGCGACCCATGCTCGACCGTTCGCGGCGACGGCGGCGGAGCGCATACCGTCGACTTCATCGGCAATGCGGTCCACCGCCATGCCGCGACCGGCTGCAAGTCGTGCTGCTGTCTCTTCCAGTGCTGCGCGCACCACTGACACCTCATCGAGCTCGTCCTGGTCGACCCGTCTGACTCGGCACCCGCGGTGGGCTTCGAAGACCACCAGGCCCATTCCGGCCAACTGCCGAAGAGCTTCACGGACGGGACCTTGGCTCACGCCGAGCTCACGAGCGATCCGCGTCTCGATCAACCGATCTCCTGGCGAGTACGTGCCATCGGCTATTCGTTCCCACAGCAGATCTTTGATCTGTTCGGGCAGACCGGTCACCGTGACGCCCTGCCCTGTCTTTGACCGAGCATCCGTCGACTCCGAGGGGACTTTCACATGTACGATCATAAATGATCGATCATTTATGCTCCACCGATAATTGAGAGGAGCCACCGATGAGTATTCGATTGGGCGATACAGCTCCGGATTTCACCGCCGCTACAACCACAGGAACGATCTCCTTCCACGAATGGCTGGGAGAATCGTGGGGAATGCTGTTCTCCCACCCCGGTGACTTCACGCCCGTATGCACAACCGAACTCGGTGCGGCAGCGCGGCTGAAACCTGAGTTCGACCGACGTGGAGTCAAGCTACTCGGCCTTTCTGTGGACTCGGTGAATTCGCATCTGGCATGGGAAGGCGATGTCGGTCAAACGCAAGGCACAGCAGTGAATTTCCCGATGATCGCAGACACCGATCGCGCAGTCTCCGAGCTCTACGACATGATTCACCCGAGCGCCAGCGCGGCGGCCACCGTACGTTCGGTGTTCGTCATCGCCCCGGACAAGTCGATACAGCTGATCCTCACTTACCCGATGTCCACCGGCCGCAACTTCACGGAAATTCTGCGCGCGATCGACAGCTTGCAACTGACCTACGGTCAGCCAGTGGCTACGCCCGCCGACTGGCAGCCGGGTCAAGACGTGATCATCGGACTGGGCGTTTCCGACGACGAGGCAACAACACGGTTCCCTGGATATCGAACCTTGAAGCCTTATCTGCGGTTGACCGCGCAGCCCTGACCAGGGCACCCGTTCACACTGTTACCCCCCGGGGTACAGTGAAGTGACTCACAGCTTCGTCGACGCGTCGGGTTGTCCGACCCAGCGGTGGTCAACAGTGGAAAGGCGTGAATCAGTGAATTCGTCGGACTGGGATGCTCGGTACAGCAGCGTCGAGCATCCGTGGGGGTCGGCCCCGGCGGCGGCACTGTCTGCGCGGTTTGCGGAGCTGACCCCTGGTCGGGCGGTCGATTTGGGGTGCGGGGACGGGCGCCACGCTCGATGGTTGGGCGACGCGGGGTGGACAGTGCACGCTGTCGATTTTTCTTCTGTGGCAATCGAACTCGCACGCAGCGGCGGGGAGGACCGGTCGATCGACTACACCGTCGCCGACGTCCGGGCCTGGGAGCCACCCGGCCCGGTGGATCTGGTGGCCATCGGCTTCCTGCATCTACCGGTCGACGAGTTGGTTGCCGTCCTTGCCGGTGCAGGAAGCTGGCTCGCACCGGGTGGACGGCTGTTGTATCTCGGTCATGCGCTCGAGAACTTCACTCACGGAGTCGGAGGCCCACCCGATCCGTCGATCCTGCCCGCCATCGACGACCTCGCCCGCGCCGCGAGCGGATTGCAGGTCCACGAGCTGGAACATCTGGTCCGCCCTGTCGGCGAAGGTCGGGCCATCGATGTTCTTCTCCATGCACAGCCGTGGGGCACCGCAGCTCACCGTGATCTGAAGAACGGAGCCTTCACGTGACCGATCATCCGACTCCCCTGCGTGTGGTGTTCGCCGTCAACACCACACCCACCGCCGTGGTGCGGGCGATCCACAACCTTCTCGATGCTGCGACCGAGCTGGTGACGATCGAAGTCGTGTGCTTCGGACCGGGCCTCGATGCGGCCCTGCGGTGTTCGGATATCTCATTGGAGATGCGGGCGTTGATCGATTCGGCCTCCATCACGGTGAAAGCATGCCGTAACAGTCTGGAGGGCAGAGGGCTCGGTGACGACGATCTGCTGATGGGTGTCGAAGTGGTTCTCGCTGCAGTGCTCCATCTCGCTCGCCGTCAGCGAGATGGGTGGTCACAGCTCTACACCTGACATCACATCCCCGCTCCAGTGTCGTAGGCACACCGTCTCAGAGAGTTCGGTTCTCGCGTTCACCGAGCTCGGAGGACTCGGCTGCGGTGTCGCGGTCTCGACCACGGACGATGCGTACCGTCAGGACTGCGATGATCACCAGCACTGCGATCAGGAGCACTGCGGTGTTCGGTACCGCGTCGGCCACGTCGCTGATCCAGACCTGCAGCGAGTACTGACTGTCGACCCCCATGACGCCGCCGAGGTTCGCTGTGCCCTCCGTGAGCAGGAACAGCACTCCGATACCGATGAAAAGCACCCCCGATATCAGAGACGTCGTGTGCGTTTTCAGCGGTCCTATGCTGATTTCCTTGCCGCGCAGCCACGTTCGTGATCCGAGCGAGAATCGGTCCCAGACCAGCGCCAGCACGAACAGGGGTATCACCATCCCCGCTGCGTAGAGTGCCATGAGCACTCCGCCGTATACGGCCTGACCGCCGGCGACGGCAACGGTCAGGACCGCGCCGAGCAGGGGTCCCGAGCAGAACCCTGCGAGCCCGTAGACCGCGCCGAGGGCGAACACCGATCCGGTGGAGGAGACGTCGATGCGCGCGGCTGCTCTCTGAGCGGACCCCAGCGCGAAGCCGCGACCGACGATGATCATCACTCCGAGGGCGATGATGACCACGCCGCCGATCATCGTGGTGACCTCGCGATACCGGGTGATCGCCGAGCCGATGGCACCGACTCCGGCACCGAGGGGCACCAAGACCGCTGCCAGCCCGAGGTAGAAGATCCCGGTGCGGCCGGCGAGCTTGCCGGCCCCGTCGAAGGCGTACGCGAAGAAGGAAGGAAGTAGCAGGGCCGAGCATGGACTGAGAAGTGCCAGCAGCCCGCCGAGAAATGCTCCGAGAAGTCCGATCTGCGACATCGTGGGCCGCCCTACGCGCCGGCTGCGGTGTCGATCAGATCGACGAATTCCGAGAACGGTTGCGCGCCCAGAACCGGATCACCGTTGACCGAGAACGCTGGAGTGGCCGGGATACCCAGCGACTGCGCTTCGGTGGAGTCGGCGGTGATCGCGGCATCGAATGCGGTGCCGGTGGCGGCGGCGGTGAACCGAGCTAAGTCCGGTACCCCGGCTTGTTGCGCGTAGCTTTGCAGCGTCTCCAGTGTCAGGTCCGCGTGACCGGTCTCGGGTGCATCGGCGTAGACGGCGCGGGTGAACTCCCAGAACTTGCCCTGGGCGGCGGCGGCGCGTCCGGCCCGGGCCGCATCGAATGATTGTTGCCCGAAAATGGGTAGATCTCGCCATTCGATGCGCAGGGTGCCGGTATCGACGTATCGATCGATCAGCTGCGGCTCGGTTTCCCGGCTGAACTGGGCGCAGAACGGACACCGGAAATCCGAGAAGGCGATCATCACCACCGGGGCGTCGACGTCGCCGAGGGCCATCGGATCATCGGGCTCGCGGTGCGCCAGATCGCCGAGCGGTCCCATCACCGGCGGGCCGCTCACGCTGCTCGACCCGGCGTCCGGTGCCGCCTCCGACTGCTCGCCGTCACCTGTCGTTCCGAGCACGAGAGCTCCCACGAGCACGGCCGCCACCACCACGGCGATGGCCAGGAGCACGATGTCTCGTCGGCGAGTGGAGCGAGATGTCGAAGTCATGCAATACCTTTCGGCAGTCGGCAATACTGGCAGCGATACCCATCTGGGTATACCCTCACAGTGTCACCCTACTCACACAACTACAACCCGTAGGAGATACTCGCTGATGACCGAGCCCGCCACGTCCGACCGCCTCGTCGTCGAAACCGCAGGCCGTTCCGATGACGAGGTGATCGCTCGGTACGGGCGTTGGGGGATACGGGCGGCACGCGGCACCGTCGCCGGTGCGGTCACGGTGTTGGTAGTGGGCATTCCCACCGACATCATCGACACGCCGGTCTTCGGCCGTGAGGTGCCGGTGCGGGCGTGGGAGCTTCCAGTTCTGCTGGCCACTGCCCTGTTGACCGCACTGTGGTTCGGGATCGACAAACCCGCGCGGGTCGAGCGGACCGGCACACCCGCCGCTCTCGGTGTCGTACTGACCTTCTTCGCCGTCGGGTGTCCGGTGTGCAACAAGCTGGTACTTCTCGCGCTCGGCACCTCGGGTGCACTGGGGTTGTGGGCACCGATACAACCCATCCTCGCCGGGGTGTCCCTGGCGATGCTGACGGCAGCGGTGATCGTCCGATGGCGCAAACGCGACTGCACCTCCGCGTCCTGCGCAGTATGACCGAGCACCTGCTCACCCGCGCACCGACCATCGCGTGACCGACACCCGAACCGATCGAAAGGAACCGAACGAACTATGACCGAATTGGCCATCGGTACCCGAGTGGACATGCCGTTCGAGGAAACTGTCGACGCAACCCGTGAGGCACTCGCCGAACAAGGGTTCGGAGTGCTCACCGAGATCGACATGCAGTCGACGTTGAAGAGCAAGATCGACGCCGACATCGAACGCTACGTCATTCTCGGCGCGTGCAATCCGCAGTTGGCGAAGGCTGCGATCGACACTGATCGGCAGGTGGGGTTGCTGCTGCCGTGCAACGTGGTGGTGCGAGCCGACGGCAGCAGCACCATCGTCGAAGCGATGAACCCCCAGGTGATGGTGGGGCTCTCGGATGCAGCGGGCCTGGCCGAGGTCGCCGACCGGGCCACAGCACTGCTGCAGAGCGCGATCATGGCACTCGGCGGAGACAGCACCACCACGTAGATGGGTGCGCACCGTATCGGCAGAGCGGCGGCGGCGATCGGGACCGTTGCACTGTGCGCCGTCGCGGTGGTGTCGGGATGCAGTTCCTCGCCTGCTCGAGAGGCCACGGGCACTGATCCGGCGGCGCACCCGTCGTCGCCGTCCGCGCCGCCCGCGGGCTTCGGAGACACGGCATTGTGGTCGATCCCGTTCTTGTCGCAGCCGAAGATCGTCAAGGACGGGTTCGTCGGAGTCGTCGACTCCTCGGACGCATCCGGTTCGCACCGGGTGCAGGTACTCGACGACACCGGCACACCACGGTTCGGCGTGGACGTACCCGCCGATCGCGACAAGTTCGCGGTGACCAGCACACACAACCGTGAGCTGTTGATCACCGAGGACATCGATGATCCCGGTTCGGGTGCACCGGCCACGATGACCGCCCGCGATACCCGCACCGGCGACCTCGTATGGGGTCCGGTCTCCACTGCAGGCTGCCTGACCGGGTCCGGGCTGCTGATCGACGCCGACTGCTCGCAGACAGCAAAGCCCGCGGCCGTGGCCGCCATCTCGGCAACCGACGGACACCGCACCGACCTGACGGGTGCGATCTCCGAATCCGGTGGATACGCGGTCACCGTCGACGGCGACACAGCGCGCATCGTGACCGCCGACACCGGCAACACCGCCTGGTCCACCGACACCCTCACCCCGCCCCCCGCAGCGATCCCCGGGACCGCACGATTCGTCGCCACCGCCGGCAATGCAGTGGTCGTGGCATGGACGATCCCGACCCGTCCCGAACCGATCCAGGCGGTCTATCGACTCTCCGATGCCGAGATCCGATGGATCAGCGGTAGCCGCAGTCCGATGGTGGTGACCGCCGACAGCAGTAGCGGGGCGACGATGATCACCACCGCAGACCTCACCGACGACGGCATCGCTGTCCTGTTCGAGCAATACGGCACCCGAGGTTTCACCGCCGATCAATTTCCCGGTGCCGACCGCTTCGCTCTGGTCGGCGGCGTCGTCTACGGCGCGTCGGACTCGGGGGTGACTGCCATCGATGCGACCTCCGGCCGCGTCACCGGTACATCACCGAGTGCCGCACCGACAGCAGTGACCTCGAACGGTGTCGCATTGGCCCAGAGCAGCGACGGGTACACCGCGTTCAAGGTGATCCCCCATTTCTGAGCTGCCCGCCCGCGCGCCCTGTTCAGGACGTCTTGGGTCGACCTCGAAGATCGACGGAGAACAGCGGGCCGAGCAGACACACGTTGATCACCCCGGTCAGAACGAAGACGCCGCCGATCACTCCCACCACGATGCCCCCGACACCGCCGAGTGCGACGGCGACCACGATCAGAGCGATTCCCACGACGATGCGCGGTGCGCGTCCGGCAGTACTGCGCATGAATTCGACGAACGACATGATGATTCCAGTTCTGTAGAGGGACTTTCACTGTTGGACGGGCGAGAACGCCGAAGTGGACCAATCCGCGGCTCCTCGCGCGAACAGCCCAGCCCCGACCTCGACAGCGCGGCATACGACGAGCGCTTCGCGCGCGATCTGATCGACCAGGGCACGACTCTTCGTCGCTTCGCAGCCGCGATAACACGATCACCGGCCGATACCGACGATCTGGTGCAGGACGTCCTCGAACGCGCGTGGCGCAACCGGAGAACGTTTCGATCCGAATCGGCGCTCTCGACGTGGCTGTATCGAATCGCGATCAATCGTGCCCGCGATGTGGCCGCACGCGCGGAGAATCAGCGCACCGAACCGTCGGGCACGGGCGACATCGATGGACCGATCAGCGACCTCGAGCATCCCGAGACGGTGGCGCAGGCGCTCAGCGATCGGTCCACGGTGCGAGCGGCGCTGGCGACGTTGACCGTCGAGGATCGAATGGTCCTGGCACTGCACGACGGCGAGGGCTGGACGGCGACACAGATCGGTGCGGTCGGCGCGCTCACCACCGCGGCGGTGTACAAGCGCATCCACCGCGCACGGGTGAAGCTGCTACGCGCCCTCGACAACGGTCCCGCACACCCGCGAAACGACTCCCAGGCGTGCCGGCGCACACTCGCCGCGGCATCGGACTACCTGGACGGGCGTCTCGATGTCGACGCCTCGGCCCGCATCGATACGCACCTGCGGCAGTGTCGCCGGTGCCCACCCATCGCACAGGCCCTGATCGGTATCAAGACCGCACTCGGCCTGCGGCCGTGGACCAGCGCGGTACCCGAACAGTTCGTCTGCGACGTCGCCCACTTGGGCGGACCCCGCCCACCGCGATGACCGATCATCCCCGACACCCAGAATCAGATACCCCATAGGGTATATTGGGAAGTGAATTATCGACCGAAGGAGAGACTCATGTGCAGGGCTGTCACGTGCAAGAAATGCGGAAAAACGACCTGGGCGGGATGTGGTCAACACGTCGATCAGGTGATGCGGGGCGTTCCGGCGTCCAATCGCTGCAAGGGGCACGACTCCGATCCGAAGTCACCGGGATTGTTCTCCCGCATGTTCTCCAAGAAGTAGATCGCGGTCCGCAGCCCTGATCCTGCCAGGGCTGCGACCCGAGTCACATTTCTTCGCGATCTCGGTTGTCGCGGTCCCGGTCTTCGTGGTCTCGCCTGTCGCGGCGTCGACCGGTCGGACCGTGCATGCGCAGGTCCGCATCGTAGTGAACGAACAGCCCCCACCCGATCAGGTGCAACACCACGACCACACTCGCCATCGCCGGCAAGCGGGGGCTCCGTCGCGGGACAATCGATGTCACGCAGGCACACTCACGTCGGCCACCGGCGCAGCCAGCCGTCCGGAGGGCAGTCGAGGGTAGTTGCGATCGACGTCTGCGACCCCGGATTTGCGCCGCCGCGGGGTGCGGGCGAGGTTGCTCGATCAGCAACGCCCGTTCCCGGAGGTATCGTCGCCGATGCTCGGACCGACCCCGACCAAGGTCAACGACCGACGATGATGAGGATCGACCCACACCGAGATAGTGGCACCGGTCACCAGTGCGCGGACGGTCGACCGTTCTGCACGCACATCGCACCGGTACGTTCCGGACCCGGGCACCGTCACTTCCAGTTCCACCCGTCGTGAATCGATGTCGATGCTCAGGACCACCGCCCACCCTTCGACGATGTCGTCCTCTCGCTCCGCCGCCGTGTCGCGGACCGGAGACACCGCTGCAGGATGCAGCGGTGTGCGGGCTGCGAACATCATCGCCGCCATCAGCAGCACCGCGAAGCCGGCCACCACGGCAGCGGTGACAGCGGTCGCCGACCCGGGTGAGAGTCGAGGGACGAGGAAGGTGAACACCAGTATCAGCGCGAGCACGTAGAACCCCATGGCGACCGCGATCGCGTACGACACTCGCCCCGGTACCAGGACAGCGGCACCTGTCGAGCGCAGTCTCCGCGTGCTCGTCACCGTCTGTCCTCTGGGGTCCCGCTGGCGGTGCCCTCTTCGACGCCGTCGGCGATGATTTCGGAGGGTGCCCGCACGTCGGCGGTGTGGCCCGTCAGCCCGACGTGGGCTTCGGTGCGCATGCGCTCGACCATGTGAGGGTAGTGCAGCTCGAACGCCGGCCGCTCGGAGCGAATCCGGGGTATTTCGGTGAAATTGTGGCGGGGCGGTGGGCAGGTGGTGGCCCATTCGAGAGAGTTGCCGTAGCCCCACGGATCGTCGACGGTGGCGACCTCGCCGTATCGGTAGGACTTGAACACGTTCCACACGAACGGCAGCGTGGACAGCCCGAGGATGAACGCTCCGATCGAGGAGATCAGGTTCAAGGTGGTGAATCCGTCGGAGGGCAGGTAGTCGGCGTATCGGCGCGGCATCCCTTCGTTGCCGAGCCAGTGCTGGACCAGGAACGTCATGTGGAACCCGACGAACGTCGTCCAGAAGTGCCACTTGCCGAGGCGTTCGTCGAGCATGCGTCCGGTGATCTTGGGAAACCAGAAGTACACCCCGGCGTAGGTGGCGAAGACGATGGTCCCGAACAGCACGTAGTGGAAGTGCGCCACCACGAAATAGGTGTCGGTGACGTGGAAATCGATCGGGGGGCTGGCCAGCAGCACACCGGTCAGTCCGCCGAACAGGAACGTGATCAGAAATCCGATGCTGAACAGCATCGGGGTTTCCAGGGTGACCTGTCCTCGCCACATGGTGCCGATCCAGTTGAACAACTTCACCCCGGTCGGCACGGCGATGAGGAAGGACATGAACGAAAAGAACGGCAGCAGAACAGCTCCGGTGGCGTACATGTGGTGCGCCCACACCGTGATCGAGAGCGCTGCGATGCCGAGGGTGGCGAAGATCAGACCCTTGTAGCCGAAGATGGGTTTGCGGCTGAAGACCGGAAAGATTTCGGAGACGATGCCGAAGAACGGGAGCGCGACGATGTAGACCTCGGGATGGCCGAAGAACCAGAACAGGTGCTGCCAGAGCACCGCTCCCCCGGTCGCCGGGTCGAACACGTGACCATCGAAGTGTCGATCGAAGGCCAGCCCGGCCAACGCGGCCGCGAAGGTCGGGAACGCCAGCAGTACCAGCACCGAGGTCACGAGCATGTTCCAGGTGAAGACCGGCATCCGGAACATAGTCATGCCGGGTGCGCGCAGGCACACCACGGTGGTGATGAAGTTGACCGCACCCAAGATCGTGCCCAAGCCGGACAGGATCAGGCCCAGTACCCACAGGTCGGCACCGACACCGGGGGAATGCAGTGCGCTCGTCAGCGGCGTATAGGCGGTCCACCCGAAGTCCGCGGCACCTCCCGGGGTGATGAACCCGGCGAGCACGATCAGCGATCCGAAGACATACAGCCAGTACGCGAACGCGTTGAGTCGCGGGAACGCGACGTCGGGTGCCCCGATCTGCAGCGGCAGAATGTAATTGGCGAATCCGTATGCGACAGGGACGGCGTAGAGCAGCAGCATGATCGTGCCGTGCATGGTGAAGAGCTGGTTGTACTGTTCGTTGGACAGGAACTGCAACCCCGGTACGGCGAGTTCGGTGCGCATGAGCAGCGCCATCAACCCGCCGATGAGGAAGAGCCCGAACGAGGTGACCAGATACATCTTGCCGATCGTCTTGTGATCGGTGGTGGTCACCAGCTGGAACAGCGTCGAGCCCTTCGGCTCGTGACGCATCGGATACGGCCTGGCCGCCTCAGGGCGGGGAATCAGTGCGGTCATCGACGATCTCCTCGATCCAGGTGTGCGATGCGCCGCATTTGCGTGCGCAGAAATAGGCTGTGATGCACAACGATGTGCGTTACAGGGCCATGGAGGCCTGGACGGTGACGTAGACGGCCACGGCGAGCAACAGGGCGGCGAAGCTACGGGTGAGTGTGGTGGCAGTGACTTTGTCGCTGATGACTTTTCCTGCGAACGAGCCTGCAATTGCCGCGAGGGTGAACGGTACGACAATCTCCCACGGGATGGCGGCACCCGTGCCGAGGCGTTCGATGAAGGCCCCCGCGCTGGTGATGGAGATGATCACCAGTGACGTTCCGACCGCGACGGGCATCGAGTAGCCCAGTGCCAGAACCAGAGCGGGGACGATGAGGAAGCCGCCACCCACTCCCAGAAAACCCGTGAGGAAGCCGACGACGAGCGCGGAGGCGACCAGCTTGACTACCTGCGACGCGGTGATCTTCACTTTTGCGGGCTTGGTGGCGACCGCGACGGCGCTCGGGCGTGTTCCCGGGGTCTCGGCCGGGTTCGGTGTCGGCAGGTCCGTATCGTGTCCGCGCCTGGTGCGGCGCAGCATCGCGCCGGCGGCGACGATCATCAGTGCCGCGAACGCGAGCAGCAAGATCTGCGGGTCGACCGATCGGTTGAGGATCGATCCACCGAAGGCGGTGACCGAGCCCAGGATTCCGAACACTGCCGCTGCCCGCCACCGAACGTGCAGTGCTCGCGCATGGCTGACGGCCGCGATGATCGAGGTGATTCCGACGATGATCAGCGAGGCGCTCGTTGCCGATTGCGGTTCGACCGCCAGGAGATACACCAGGGCAGGAACAGTCAGTATCGATCCCCCACCACCGAGTGCGCCGAGGGAGAGCCCGATGAGAATCCCTGCGGCGACTGCGATCGCGAGGGTGGCGATCATGTCAGATCACTGCGCCGGGGGTGCCGTCATCGCGGACCACAGGGCGGCCGTCTTCGTGCCACGCTTTCATTCCGCCCGACAGATTGTGCGCTGTGCGACCGGCATCAGTGAGGGCCGCGACAGCTTTGCTCGACCGAGCGCCCGAGCGGCACACCACGACCAATTTCTGATCAGGAGGGTAGGCAGCAGGATCGAGATCGCCGAGGCGTACATGGACGGCGTCCGGGGCGTGGCCGGCTGCCCATTCGTCGTCCTCGCGGACATCGATCAGGATGGCTCCTGATTCGGCGATCAGTGCGTGTGCGGCGGCCGGATCGGCTTCCGGTGGTGCTTCAGTCATGAACAACGCTCCTTGGATCAGTGGGTGCTTACAGGGCGTGCAGCGGCGTGGCCGGCACGAAGCGATAGCCCTCGCTCGGTGAGAACGTGGCCGAGACGGTGAACCGATCTCCTCGAATCACTGTGTGCCGCAACTCCACCGGCCGGGAATTCATGCAGCCCAAGCGGCGGATCGACAGCGCGGCGGTCTTCGAATCGAGTTCGAGTGCTGCCGCATCCTCCGGATCCGGGACGACGGCAGTGACGTCCTCGCGGCCACCGGTCAGGCGGATGCCGCAGCGTTTCTCGAGCTCGATGTACAGAGCCGTGTGAGTGAAGTCCGCATCCAGGAGGTCGCGTGCCAGATCCCCCGGCAACCAGGCATAGTCGAGCGCCAACGGCATGGTCCCTGCCATACGGATGCGCTCCAGGTAGAGCAGCGGAGCCTTGGGACCGACCTGCAAGGTAGCGGCCACCGCGGGGTCGGTCCGCAGTTCGAGTGCACGCACCACGCTGTGCTGAGCAACACCCGTGGCTTCCACAGCAGCGAAGAGACTGTAGAGCGCACCGAGTGGCTGCTCGATCACCGGCGGAGCCGCCAACCGAGAAGGCCGGCCACGCTCTGCAATCAGGATTCCTTCGTTCCGCAGGTGCCGCAGGGCCTCGCGGGTGGTGTGACGGCTGACGCCGTAGCTCGTCGTCAACGCATGCTCGCCCGGGAACTCGGAGCCGGCGAATTCGTCGTCACCGATTCGGCGGACCAGATCGGCATGCAGTTGCGCCCACAGCGGCATCGCACTGGAGCGGTCGAGCGCGGCACTGCGATCTGGTTCAACCATCAGAGGCCCTCCTGTCGATCTGTGTCGGAATCCGAATTCGAGCCGCCTGCTGCTGACCCTCGGGGCCACTGTACAACAAATGTACGTACATCCGTACGGACGGCGGTGATGCTCCCTACGCGTCGAAGCGATGTCGACCGAGGATCTCGGGGACCGCAGCTCCCCCGTCCCCCGACGGACCATCCGTCGGCGTCGTCGACACGCAACGAGACGACCCTCGCATCGAGAAAAGTTCTCGCCGAGCACGAACGAGCTCCTGGTGGAGATCGCGCCGAACCTGGCGAATCCGTCGGCGCAGCGACGCGGCATCACCTCGCTTCCCAGTCGGGTACCGGATCGGGAGTGTCGCCCCGGGGTCTGCTCTACCGCAGGTGGCAACGAGCCGACAGGGCGAGCACAGGACCGAACCGGCGGCGGACAGCACGACCGCCCCCGATTCGGGCGTGTTCGATCAGACTGTTTCGAGCTTGCGCTCGGCCCAGGCGGCGTAACTGCCCTCGAGTTCGACAACTCGGTAGCCGGCGCGGCGCAGGGCGCTGGCTGCGACCGCGTTACGGACGCCACTCTGGCAATAGGTCACGATCGGTCCGCCCGTGGGCAGTCCGTCGAGGTTCCACAGCAATCGGCCGCCGCTGAGCTGTTCGGAGCCAGGTATGTGGCCGTCGGCGTGTTCGGTTTTGTTGCGCACGTCCAGCACCATTGCCGAGTCGAACGAATCCAGCTCGTCCGCACCGATTGTCTCGGGTGTCGTCATGGGGAGTCCTCGTAGACTTGTGACGTACCCGGTCACCGTATCGATGCCGACCCGCAGCAGGTGATCACGGAGCTCGTCGGCGACAGTGCGGTCCTCGGCGAGCACCACCAGTGGAGTGTCCTCTCGCTCGGGGTCGTAGACCCAGGCACCGAACGAGGCTGCCTTGCCGATGCCGGGGATGTTGAGCGCTCCGGGGACAGCGCCGCCGTGCACCTCATCGTGGCCGCGGGTGTCGAGGAGGACGACCTCGTCGGAGTCGAGAGCGCGTGCCAAGTCTGCGGAGTCGTACTCGTGCAGCGGAGAGAGTGGCCCGAGAACGACCGGGCCCTGCTTGTTCTGACGCTTCATCCGGCCGAAATAGGCGTGTGCATCCGGTTGGCCGTCGAGCATCTCATCGACGAAGCCCTGCTCGTCGTCGCGCTCGACATACCCGGCCCACCAAGCGAAACGGCGTTCGTAGCCGACGCTGGTCGACGGGAGCGCGCCGAGAGCTTTTCCGCAGGCACTGCCCGAACCGTGACCCGGAAAGACCTGGATATGGTCCGGCTGCGTGACAAACGATCGCTTCAGGCTGCGGAAGATCTGTTTGGCACCCTCGAACCGGGTGTCGACACCGTCTGCAGCTTCGTCGAGTAGGTCCGGTCGGCCGAGATCGCCGGCAAAGACGAAGTCGCCCGTCAACATGTATCCCGGAGCATCGGCGAAGGCACCGTCGGTCACCAGGAACGAGAGGTGCTCCGGGGTATGACCGGGCGTGTGAACGGCTTGCACGGTGATGTTACCCAGAGCCAGCGTGTCACCATCGTGGAGGCGTTCGGCCTCGAAGCCGTACTGCCAGTCGTCGCCGCCCTCTCCTGAGACGTAGGTGACCGCCCCGGTGGCCTCGGCTAGCTCGCGAGTGCCGGACAGGTAGTCGGCATGGATGTGGGTCTCGGTCACGGCGGTGATGGTCATGCCATGCCGAGCGGCCAGGTCCAGATACACACCGATGTCGCGGCGGGCGTCGACCACCACTGCCTCCCCCTTGGCCTGACAGCCGATGAAGTATCCGGCTTGGGCGAGGTCTTCGTCGTAGATGCGTTCGAGAAGCATCGAAATCTCCTTGTCGATCGTGGCGGCGTTCGTACAGGTGTCAAGATTCATGGTACCCCGTGGGGTATTTTCAAGAGGTCCTGTGCGGCGAGGCGCACGCTCCCGATCTCACGGGGTGGAGGTGGATTGGGTCGGCATACCAACGAACACCCAGGGGCGTGGGAACCGGCCGATCCAGCGAGGCGCGACGACTCACAGCGGCACCGCAGCGGTTGCCGACCATCACGTCCTCCTCAGTCGTCCGGCACTCGCCGACTCGGGATGGACGAGGAAACTTCATTCGTCCCGAGTGTGGCGTTTGCCGGAATCGGCGACTAGCCTCATCCATAATGTACGTACATCCGGACGATCAATCAAGGAGAGGGCAACGTACACCTCGGCACGTGTCCTTGCACCACCTGCTCGAACGCCGGAATGACCTTCCAGCACGACTGCTGTGGATGCAGTGCACCTGGCCTCAGTGACCACCAATGTCGTGACCACTCAGCTCGCGCCACACCGACGTCGAGCTGAACCACCCCGGCACCAACCGAAATCGAGACAGCTCACCGAGCTCGTGTCTCGAACAGGAGGACCACATGTCCGCGCACACCATCGACCACAAAGTCGCGATCATCGGCGGAGGCAACGCCGGTATTTCGCTCGCGGCACGTCTGCGGCGAGCAGGAATGACCGACATCGGCATCATCGAGCCGGCAGAGACCCACTATTACCAACCTTTGTGGACGCTCGTCGGTGGAGGCCGCGCCCCGGCCGCGGAAAGTGCGCGTAGCGAGGCGTCGGTGATGCCCCAGGGCGTCGGCTGGATCAAGGATCGCGCCGAGGGGGTCGACCCGGATGCCCAGACGGTCAGCACCTCCTCGGGAACTACGATCCATTACGACCACCTGGTGGTGTGCCCCGGCATCCAGCTCGACTGGGATTCGGTGCCCGGCATGGCCGAATCGATCGACACCCCGCAGGTCTCGAGCAACTACCGCTACGATCTCGCGCCCAAGACGTGGCAGATGATTCAGAAGATGCGGTCGGGCACCGCAGTGTTCACGATGCCGTCCGGCCCCATCAAATGCGCGGGTGCCCCGCAGAAGATCGCGTACCTCGCGGCCGACTACTGGCGAGAGCAGGGCGTGCTCGACGCCATCCGAGTTGTCCTCGTCCTGCCCACACCCGGAATGTTCGGGGTACCGGTGTTCGCCGAGGAGCTCGAACGAGTCGTGGCGCGCTACGGCATCGAGGTGCGCAAGAACAGCGAAGTCACCGCCGTCGACCCGGACGGCCGATCGGTGACGATCACTGATAACAGCGCAGGTACCACCGACGAGCTACCCTACGACCTGCTCCACGTCGTACCGCGCCAATCCGCACCGGACTGGATCAAGGCCAGCCCCATAGCGGACCCCGAGAATCCAGCCGGATACGTCCAGATCGACAAGAACACACTGCGACACAACAGGTTCGACAACATCTTCGCCCTCGGTGACGCCGGATCGTCACCGAACTCCAAGACCGGTGCCGCCATCCGCAAGCAAGCACCCGTGGTTGCCGAGAACCTGCAGGCGAGCATCGCCGGCCGTCCACTGACCGCACAGTACGGCGGGTACGCCTCCTGCCCCTTGACCACCTCTCGCAAGACGATGCTTCTGGCCGAGTTCGACTACACGATGCAGCCGGCTCCCTCGATACCGCTGATCGACACCACCCGCGAACGCCGCGACATGTGGTTCCTCAAGAGACGCGGACTGCCGGCGTTGTATTGGAATGCCATTCTCACCGGCCGAGCGTGAACGGTCGACCGCCGCACAGTTACGACCGCGAGGGCGACCTGAGCCACTACCGGTCGGTGTTCGAGGCCATCGAACGACGCGTGATACCGGAGGTGGTGATCACCCGGCTCACCCCGTATCTGTTCGTTCTGGTGTCGGCGGCCGTGCTCGGAATGGCGCTTCCGCACACCGGCGGCGCACACGGGTACGACGTTCTTCTGCGCACCGAAAGCGCCGACGCGGAGTCAGCGGGCGTGTTGGCGACGCTGTTCACCGCATTCACTCTCACGTTCACCGTCGTAGCGGCCTCGATCGCGCGACTGGTTCGGCGGTTTCGGTGGGCTGCTCTGGCTTTGGCGGGCAACGGTGTCACCACGGTGTTCGGTGTGCTTGCGATCTGGGCGCGTCAGTCACTGGCACCGACCGCGACGGTGGCAGGTCCATCGATCGGACTGTATCTGGGTGCGGTGGCCGCGTTGCTCTCCACTGTTCTCTGGGCACGTGTGGTGTTCACCCGCCCGGACGAGCAGCCCGGTCCAGCGCGCAGGAGCTGACACGTCGCGGGCCCGATCACCCCACCTCGAACCGAATACCCTGCCTCGCTCCGATCACCCCCGTGCATCGATGCGGGGGTGATCGGACCGTTGTCAGGCGAGGGCGAGAAACAGCTTCTCGAGCTCGGCCTCGGTCATCTTCTCGCCCGTCTCCGCGCCCGTGATGCACTCACGGAGTCCGGTGGCCACGATCTTGAAGCCCGCCCGATCGAGAGCCTTCGATACCGCGGCCAGCTGGGTGACGACATCCTTGCAGTCCCGACCGCTCTCGATCATGGCAATCACTCCTGCAAGCTGACCCTGCGCACGCCGCAGACGGTTCAATACCAATGCGATGCTTTCGGTGTCACCGGTCATGTCGTTCAGTCCTTCGTTCGATGAAACTCCAGTTTACCCCTAGGGGTAAGAGTGGTCGTGGTGGCCGACACCGGACGGTATCGGCCACCACTGTGTTGCTCGAGATTGCTGACACTCAGCTGTGCGAGAAGCCGATCTTGGGTAGTACTGCTCGTAACCACGTGGGTGACCACCATGCGGCGTGGCCGGTCAACCGCAACAACACCGGCAGCAGAACCAGGCGGATGAGTATCGCGTCCAGCAGTACGGCGACGCCGAGGATGATTCCCATCTCCTTGGGTGGCAGTGGTTCGGCGAGCGCGAACGAGAAGAACACCGCGATCATCACCGCGGCAGCCGCGAAGATAACCCGACCCGAATGCGCCATTCCGTCGACCTGAGAACCGTGCGGATCACCGGTGTTCTCGTAGTGTTCCTTGACGCTCGACAGCAGAAACACCGTGTAGTCCATCGCGATTGCGAAGATCATCGCGAAGAAGAACACCGGTCCCCAGCCGTTCAGGAATCCTTGCGGGGTGAATCCGAGTAGCGACGAGCCGTGACCGTCCTGGAAGATCAGCTTCGCCACACCGAAGGCCGCTCCGGTGGACAGCAGGCTGACCACGGTCCCCAGCAGGGCGATCAGCGGTGCCTGCAGTGCGATCAGCAGCAGCAGGAATCCGAGTACGAGGATCACCGACACCACGATCGGCAGATACTCGTTCAACGCGGTCTGCAGGTCCAGGTTCTCCGCGGGTGCACCGCCGACGATCGCTCCCTCGGGCAGCTCGGCACGCAACGCGTCGAGTGTGGTCTCGAGTGCGGGGTCCGACGGGTCCACGTTCGGGATGGCCTGCAGCATGACGAAGTCGGATCCGTCCATGGCGGGCATGGGCGGCGTCACCATCGATACGCCGTCGACGCTCGCTGCGATCTGTGCGGTCTGCTCCGCCTCCGATGTGGGGGCGATGATCTGCAGCATTCCTGGTGCACCTTCACCCATCTGCGCCTGCACCAGTTCGTAGCCCTGCCGGACCGGAGCGTCCTCGGGCACAACCGAAATGGACGGCATGGCGACCTTCAGGCCCAGTGCCGGAATCGACAGCGCCACCAGAATCAACAGCGAGCCGATGGCGAACGGCCACGGATGCTTGTGCAGCAGCTGACCCCAGGACGCGAATTTCGGCGAACGGTGCACCTGTCGCTTCGCGTACGGGAGGGACCCGGCATTGACCTTGGCTCCGAGTTTGCCCAGAACTGCGGGGAGCAGTGTGAGGGTGGCCGCGAGGACGAACACCACCGCGAGCATGATGCCCACCGCCATCGTGCGCACAGCAGGTGCCGGTACCAGAAGCACGGCAGACAAGCTGATCAGCACGGTCAGACCGGACAGCAGGACTGCTTTGCCTGCCGTGTCCATCGTTTCTGCCACTGCACGCTGCGGGTCGATCCGTCCGGCGTCGATGGTCTTACGGAGCGCATCCCGGAATCGAACGACGAGGAAGAGCGCGTAGTCGATACCGAGCGCCAGCGCGAACATCATCGCAAAGTTCATGGCCCACACCGAGATCGGCGTGATTTCGTTCAGCAGAACCAAGCCACCCGCAGATGCCACCAGACCGGCCAGCGTCAACAGCAGGGGCAGACCTGCCGCGACGAGCGATCCGAACGCAAGCACCATGATCGCCAATGTGACCGGCCAGGAGATGATTTCGGCCTTGATCATCGCGTCGTGGTTGGCCTTGTTGAAGTCACTCCACAGCGCCGATGCTCCGGTCGGGTAGACCTCGATCGAGTCCGTGGAGGCTGCGGTCAAGTCACCCTTGAGATCGTCGACGGCCTTCACCATCTCGTCGGTCGTCCCGTTCGCTCCACCGATGAGGATTCCGGTGTGCCCGTCGGGGCTGATCGACATCCCCGGTTGCGGGGGGATCACCTCGGAAATCCGCGAGTCAGCGGCCAGAATGTCGGTGACCTCGGAAATGACAGCCGCAACAGCGGGATCCGTCACCTGCTCGGTGTCCGAGTGCACCACAACCTGTATCGCGGCAGAAGAGTTCCCGCCGAAGTGCTCCTGTGCGAGTTCGCGAACCTGGACCGACTCCGATCCATTGGCCTGCCAACCGGCACCGGCGAGAGAGCCGAACACCGACGGGGCAAACGCTCCCAATCCGATGATCACCACGAGCCACGCGGTCACCACCCACTTGAAATTGCCTGCCATGCGCGCACCGAAGCGCGCCAACGGCCCCCCGGTGATCCCTGGCGGCGAGCTGTCTGCAGAACTCTCGTCGGTTCGAACGTCCGTAGAACTCACATCATGTCCTTACTGGTCGGGATGATGGAGAAACCGTAACACAGTACCCCCAGGGGTATGGTGATACCATTCCTTCTACCCCCTAGGGTATGCACGAACGACCGCACCACACGCAGAGAAGCGAGGCTCTACCGCATGTCATGCACCGACACTCTCACCGGCCCCGGCGGACCGAGTATCGAACGCGCAGTCCCCGCGCTGGCGGGCACCATGATCCTCGCCAGCCTCGCCGCCGGTTCCCTTCACGACCGCCGCTGGCATGCCCTGACAGCATTCGTCGGCGGGAATCTGCTGCTGTACTCGGCAGTCGGATGGTGCCCGGCCAGCTTGGCAATGCGGCGGCTGGGGATGCGCCAGAGCACAATGACGCCGACCCGGTGAACCGCGACAGGACCCGCCCTACGCCGTGGCAGTGGGTCAGCTACGCCTTCGGCCGCACTCTTCCCTCGACCATGACGGACTGGGTGGCCAACGATCTGACGGGTGATCACGCCGTCGTTCGGCACCTGATTCGCGGCCAGGTTCCGTTTCTTCCCATCTACGCCGTGTTCATGTTCTTTCCGGGTGAGCTGTGGCTGCGTGGTTCCATGGTGCTTCTCGCGGTCCTGCTCTCGGTGTTCTTCACCGCCTCGTACATGGAAGAGAATCGGCAACGCCGCCTCGTACGGCACATGCTGCCGCGCGATCTGACGAACTCCCGCAAAGCGCAGGAATCGGAACTGGTCAAGAAGCGTTATCTCGCGGCGCACCCCGAGCCCGGGGCCTCACGCACCGCCGCGGCACCCATCGCTCCCGGCCGAGAGCACTGAGCGATGGTCGTCGATCCAACGCACCGTCTCGCCCGGTGGCAGCGATTCTGGGACAAGCAAGCGGCCGGTTACGACAAACACATGACCTTTCTCGACCGAGTCCTCTTCCGCGACACCAGGTCCTGGATCTGCAGTCGCGCCCGAGGCAAGGTTCTCGAGGTCGCAGTGGGAACTGGACTCAATCTCGAGCACTACCCGGCAGGGACGTCGTTGACCGGAATCGAGCTGAGCCCGGACATGCTCGCGCAGGCGCATACTCGGGCCGCCGGCGTCAGACCCGACGCTCGCCTAGCTCTCGGGGACGCTCACGCTCTGGATTTTCCCGATGCATCTTTCGACACCGTGGTGTGCACGTTCTCGCTCTGCGCCATCCCCTCCACGGACATCGCGCTCGCGGAAATGTCGCGAGTGCTGCGTCCAGGTGGAACGTTGCTCCTCGCCGATCACGTCGCCTCGTCGATCCGGCCGGTTCGATGGATCCGCTCCGCGTCGTCGAGTGCGGTGAGCGGTCGAACCGACTCCCGCAGGTGCCCCACATCCTCGATGGACGACTCGGTGGGTTCGTCGCTGCTTCCTGTCGATGCGGTCATCGCCTCACCATTCCTCGATGTCGCTGAAGACAGGCGTTGCGGTGCCGCCGTCCGCTCGAGGCTCCACCGGCGGGTGGATCGCCGGGATCGGTGCACACGCGGCGTCGCCGGTGAGATGCGTGCGGCGGGCACGGTTGCGCCGGGCTTTGCGGGTGGCTTTCTGCGAGCGGTCGGTGACCTCGCGCATCTGCTCGATCATCGAAAACAGTGCGCTCTCATCGACGTTCGACCGACCTTGTTCGCGGAGACGGGCGATAGCAGCTCTGTGCTCCCACAGTGTCACCGCGGGATGTGACATCGTCCGGTACGGCACCTCGACATAGCCGGCACCGTCTGGTTCGAGGACCCAGATTCTGCTCAAATCGCGTGGGTCACGTCGTATCACGAACCGCCCCAGGTCCTCTCGCCGCGCAACCCACGGTTTGAGCGCGTTCGAGAAGTAGTGCACGTGATCGAGAACGAAGCCCGTGCGCGTCAGACGTCGCCGGATGACGGGAAGAAAGTCCACCAGGAACGCGGTTTCGCCGAGCACCACACGAGGGGCGTGACCAACTGCGGCGACCTCGCCGGCCCACACGGCGGCCGGAGTGTTCCCGATCCCTGTGTGAACGCTCACGTGATACGCGGCTATGGCCAGGACCAGCCAGCGCTCCAACTCACGCAATGTCAACGCCGCGTGCTTGTCCGAGTCGTAACTTCCTCGGTCCGCTGGGTTCGAGAAGGTGGTCCCAGGCAGCTCGTGCACCGCCGTCATCGCCGTTCCGATGATGCGTTCGACGATCCCGCCGTAGTGCGGTCGGCCCGGAGGACGGTATTCGAGTGTGATGGCGTGCTGGGCGCATCCGCGGCGCAGCGCTTCGCTTTTGAACTCGGAGGCGTTGTCGAGATACAACTGTTTCGGCTTCCCTGCCATCGGCCACTGCACCTGCTCCGCGAGCTTGCACGCCTCCAGCCATGTCTGCTTCTCGCAGCAGACGCGTTCCAGGCACAACCCGACCGATATCGACGACGGCGGCTCCAGAGTGACGACGAACCCGAGTACGGAACGGCTGAAGACATCAATGGCGATCGTCAGGTAGGGGCGGCCGATCGGTTGCCGCTCGTACTCGTCAACGACCATCAGATCAACGACGGTGTGGTCGATCTGGACCTGATCGAGAATCCCGGAAACCGTCGGTGGACTGTCGCCGGCGGACTGACGTGGGCGGGCGGCATCGGGTCCTCCACGTGACCTGGCCACCGATGCCGGATGGAGCGCGGCGATACGCGCGGTGACGGTATTTCTGGCCGGCACTGGCAGACCCGCGCGGTGGCACGCCAGTGCTATACGTCGGTGCAGCGCAGCGACACTCAGCTTCTGGCGGTGAAGAAAATAGCGGGTAAGATGATCGCCGATCACTTCCTCGACCTCAGCCGTCACTCGGCTGCGGCCACGCCCTCCCGACGAGACCTTCGTCAGAAGATCGGTGACTGTCCCCGTCCCGTTCCTGAGCCTGCCGACCAACGTGTAGACCTGCCGCCTGGACAATCCCAACCGTTGCGCGGCATCGTCGACCGCTTCCGAACGCACCGGATGCATCTCCAGCAAGGGAGCCAGGACAGCGAAACGGGCCTCAGCCTGAGACCACCGCTCCCCCGACGCTGTCAGCACACCGGTCTCCACGACGTCGAGCTTGTCGGGGTCCATCACAAGCCTCCCTGTCACCGAGAGCCGAGCGTGCGACCGTGCACCGCACTTCTGACATCAGAATGTCAGAAGACACGTGCACTCACCCTCGAAACGCCTGCAACGAGTGCAGCCGTCTTCTGAAGTTGACAACTGCTGTACCGAAAGGGCACATCTCATGAGCACATCGACAGTGATCGTCTCCGGAATGACGTGTGGGCACTGCGCGGCGTCGGTGCGTGAAGAAGTCGGCGCACTGGCCGGCGTAACTGACGTCGAGGTCGACGTGGCCAGCGGGCGAGTCACCATCTCCAGCTCGGCCCCGATCGAGGCCGACGCGATCCGCGGCGCGATCGAAGAGGCCGGGTACCACCTGGCGCAGTAGCCGACGAGGGGCTGAAGTGTCTGCCCCACTGGCGACTTCAGCCTCTCCCGGGCGGCGTGGGTGTCGCCACCACCGATGACAGGAATCCAGCGATGAATGTTCCAACCAAGCTCGGCGTCTTCGCTGCGGCTCTGCTGATAGTTTTCGCCGCGGCCTATGCCATCGCCGCTGGTGTTGCTCCCGACAGGGCGTCGACCTCCCCGGCTGAGTCCGCCCATGCCGATCACAATGCTGCACCACAGTCGCGAACATCCGCCTCGTCTCCGGGGGCCGATCAGGTTCGCGGAGTTTCGATGGCAGCAGCCGGCTTCATCCTGGGGAATGTGGTGGCACCCCATGCGTCCGGGGTGCAGGCTCCATTGAGCTTTGAGATCCTCGATGCCGCCGGGACCGCGGTCACCGACTTCGCCACCGAGCACGACAAGCAGCTGCACCTGATCGTCGTCCGCGCGGATGGCACCAACTTCCGACACGTGCACCCCACCCTCTCGCCCGAAGGGCGCTGGACGCTGCCCTGGCAGTGGGCGACGGGAGGCAGCTACCGGATCTACGCCGACTTCGTGCCCGCCGCCACCGGCCAACCCCTCACCCTCACCAGCACCGTCGAAGTCAGCGGTGACTACCAGCCGGCCCCACCCACCGCCGAATCACGACAGTCATCCGTCGACGGGTTCGACATCGAGCTGGCCGGTCATCTGCGCGCGGGCGCCGAGTCCGAACTGACCGTCACCGTGCGCCGAGCAGGACAACCGGTTACCACCCTGCAGCCGTATCTGGGCGCTTTCGGTCACTTGGTGGCCCTGCGTCAAGGCGACCTGGCCTACCTGCATGTTCACCCTGAGGGCGTGGCACCGACCGCCGGTCAACTCGCGGGACCACAGGTCCGCTTCGCCACCACCGCCCCCACCCCGGGCCGCTATCTGCTCTACCTCGACTTCCAGGTCGACGGCGCTGTGCACACCGCCACCTTCGTTCTCGATGCCCCCACCGGCACCCCTGCCCCGACACCTGACTCCACGGCCCCCTCGGCCGATCCGCACGCCGGACACTAACTCGCTGACCAGCGCCACCCCGGGGCATTGCGCCGAGGCATTCACCCAACGAGGAACTCCCCCATGACCACCTCAGCTCCGATCCACCCACCTGCGGCCACCGCCGAGCAGACAGGCGCCGTCGATGTCGAACTCGCCGTGTCGGGCATGACGTGTGCATCGTGCGCGGCACGCATCGAACGCACACTGAACAAACTCGACGGAGTGAGCGCCTCGGTGAACTACGCCACCGAAAAAGCTCACGTCAGCGCACCCGCCGGTGTCGACCCACACCTGCTGATCGAGACCATCGAACAGGCCGGATACCACGCTGCGCTGCCCGCCACTCCCACCAAAGGTGCCGCCCCCGACGATGACCCTTCGGACGACGACGGGGAGCTCGTGGCCTTGCGTCACCGACTGATCGGTGCGGTGGTTCTCTCGGTACCGGTGATCGCGCTGGCAATGGTCCCGGCGTGGCAGTTCACCTACTGGCAGTGGGCGTCGTTGACGTTGGCCGCGCCAGTGATCGTGTGGGCGGCATGGCCGTTTCATCGCGCCGCGTTGCTCAACCTGCGCCACGGTGCGGCCACCATGGACACCCTCATCTCGGTCGGCACCACCGCGGCGCTGTTGTGGTCGTTGTATGCGTTGTTCTTCGGCACCGCCGGACAACCAGGCATGACCCACGGATTCACCCTGACGGTCAGCGCTTCTGACGGTGCAGGCAACATCTACCTTGAGGTAGCCGCGGGGGTCACGATGTTCGTCCTGGCCGGCCGATACTTCGAGAAGCGGTCCAAACGGCGCGCCGGTGCGGCGTTGCGGGCCTTGTTGGAGCTGGGCGCCAAAGACGTCACAGTGATCAGGGACGGCCACCAGCATCGGATCCCGATCGGCGAGCTCGCCATTGACGACGAGTTCAATGTGCGCCCCGGCGAGAAGATCGCCAGCGACGGTGTGGTGGTGTCCGGGACCTCGGCAGTCGATGCCAGCATGGTCACCGGCGAGTCGATGCCAGTCCAGGTCGCCCCCGCCGACACCGTGACCGGCGGGACAGTCAACGCCGGCGGGCACCTGCGGGTGCGGGCGACCCGCGTGGGAGCGGACACCCAACTCGCGCAAATGGCCGCGATGGTCGAACGCGCCCAGACCGGCAAAGCCCACGCCCAGCGACTGGCCGACCGGATCTCGAGCGTCTTCGTGCCGGTGGTCATCGCCGTCGCCATCGCTGTCCTCGGCGCGTGGATCGGCGCCGGCTATCCCCTGCAAGCGGCGTTCACCGCCGCGGTCGCTGTGCTGATCATCGCCTGCCCCTGCGCTCTGGGACTGGCCACCCCGACCGCACTTCTGGTCGGTACCGGCCGCGGAGCCCAACTCGGCATCGTGATCAAAGGCCCCGAAGTCCTGGAATCCACCCGAACCGTCGACACCGTTGTCCTCGACAAAACCGGCACGGTCACCACGGGCCAGATGACACTCGTCCAGGTCACCACCTCCCCCTCCACCACTCGCGAAGACGTGCTCGCCCTCGCTGGGGCGGTGGAAAATGCCTCCGAGCACCCCGTCGCGGCCGCCATCGCTGCTGGTGCAGCCGCCGAAGTCGGGCCGCTCGACGAGGTCGACGACTTCCGCAGCTTCGAAGGTCGAGGCGTGCGCGGCACGGTCCAGGGACGTGTGGTCACCGTCGGGCGTCCGACGCTGCTGGCCGAACACGGCATCGCCGTGGATGACCCTCACCTCAACGAGGCGCAGACCGCCGCCGAAGAAGCCGGACAGACCGCCGTACTCGTCGCCTGGGACGGCCGCGCCCATGCGGTCCTGGCGGTCGCCGATGCGATCAAACCCACCAGCGCACACGCCATCGCCCGGCTCGCCGCACTGGGTATGACGCCCATCCTGTTGACCGGCGACAACCAGACCGTCGCCGATGCCGTGGCCGCTGAGGTCGGTATCGACACCGTCATCGCCAACGTCTTGCCGGCCGACAAAGCCGCCGTCATCACCGACCTGCAATCCGACGGCAAGGTTGTGGCCATGATCGGCGACGGCGTCAACGACGCCGCTGCCCTGGCCCACGCCGATCTCGGGCTGGCGATGGGCACCGGCACCGACGCCGCCATGCATGCCGCCGACATCACCCTGGTCCGCGGCGACCTCAACGCTGCCGCCGACGCGATCGCCTTGGCACGCACCACTCTGAAAACGATCAAAATGAACCTGTTCTGGGCATTCGCCTACAACGTCGCCGCGATACCGCTGGCCGCGCTGGGACTGCTCAACCCCATGCTGGCTGGGGCCGCCATGGCGTTGTCCAGCGTGTTCGTCGTCAGCAACAGCCTGCGGCTGCGCGCCTTCACCAGCCCGCCCCACTCATCGTCCACAGTTCCACCCACCAACCCCTCGACGTATACCCCCCAGGGGTATAAGGTAGCGGCATGAACGAGCACTCTTCCCCTGAGCACGTCGGTCACGACGCCGCCGATGAACGCCACCACGGCCAACTCGCCGCAGCGTCACACAACCACCACGATCACCATGCTGAGCGCGCCCGCGCAGACCATGATCACGCTGGGCATGGGGGGCATGGTGATCACGTCGGGCAGTTCCGGCGGCTGTTCTGGATCATGGGTGCCCTGGCTGTGCCGGTCGTGGCCTTTTCGCCCATGTTCGCGATGCTCATCGGCTATGACCTACCCGATGGTGAAGTGTTGAAGTGGGTCTCACCGGTGCTGGGTACGGTGATGTACTGCTGGGGTGGGCGGCCGTTCCTGGTAGGCGCCTCTGCAGAACTGCGGTCGCGTGCACCGGGAATGATGCTGTTGATCGCCTTGGCGATCACGGTGGCCTTCGTGGCGTCCTGGGGTGCGAGCATCGGTGTGTTGCACCACGAACTGGACTTCTGGTGGGAACTGGCGCTGCTCATCGTGATCATGCTGTTGGGGCATTGGATCGAGATGCGGTCGCTGGCCCAGACGACCTCGGCCCTGGACTCGCTGGCCGCGCTGCTGCCCGATGAGGCCGAACGCGTCGAGGGCGACCAGATCACCACGGTTGCTCCCAGTGAGCTGCAGGTCGGAGATGTGGTGATCGTGCGCCCGGGGGCCAGCGTGCCGGCCGACGGTCGCGTCGTAGACGGCTCGGCCGAGCTCGATGAATCCATGGTCACCGGAGAATCGCGCACGGTGCGCCGCGGCATCGGCGATCAGGTGGTGGCCGGCACGGTGGCCACCGACTCGGGGCTGCGGGTCCAGATCACCGCCACCGGCGACGACACGGCGCTGGCCGGGATTCAGCGCCTGGTGGCAGACGCGCAGAACTCCACCTCCCGCGCCCAGCGGCTGGCCGATTCCGCCGCAGCGCTGCTGTTCTGGTTCGCGCTCGGCTCAGCGATCATCACCGCCATCGTGTGGACGGTCATCGGCCAACCCGACCAGGCGGTGATTCGAACCATCACCGTGCTGGTCATCGCCTGCCCGCACGCACTCGGCTTGGCTATCCCCCTGGTGGTGGCCATTGCCACCGAACGCGCCGCCCGCGGCGGCGTGCTGGTCAAAGACCGGTTGGCACTTGAGGCCATGCGCACTGTGGATGCGGTGCTGTTCGACAAGACCGGAACCCTGACCAAGGGTGAGCCCACGGTCATCGAGATCGCGGCCGCCGACGGCGTCGATGAGGACACCGTGCTCACCCTGGCCGCCAGCGCCGAAGCCGACAGTGAGCACCCGCTGGCGCGAGCAATTGTCGCAGCGGCCGGCGACCGCGCGCGGCCGGTGCCGGCGGCCACCGACTTCACCTCGTCACCGGCGGTCGGTGTGACCGCTCGCGTCGAGGGCGCCACAGTGCGGGTGGGCGGGCCCCGCATGCTCGAGGAACAGGGCCATCAGGAACTGGCCATCGCTGATCGCTGGCGCGCCGACGGCGCAATCATCCTGCATGTCACCCGCGACACTGAGCTGATCGGAGCTGTCAAACTTGCTGATGAGGTGCGCGGGGAATCCCGCCAAGCCGTCGAGGCGCTGCACGCCCGCGGGGTCGAGGTTGTGATGATCACCGGCGACGCCGAAGCAGTGGCGCACACCGTCGCTCACGACCTCGGTATCGACCGGGTGTTCGCCGGTGTACGCCCGGAAGACAAAGCCAGCAAGGTGGCCGAACTGCAGCACGAAGGACGCAAGGTGGCGATGGTGGGCGACGGCGTCAACGACGCCCCCGCCCTGGCCCAGGCCGATGTGGGCATCGCGATCGGGGCCGGCACCGACGTCGCGATCGCCTCGGCCGGGGTCATCCTCGCCAGCGACGACCCCCGCTCGGTGCTGTCGGTCATCGAGCTGTCGGACGCCAGCTACCGAAAAATGAAGCAGAACCTGTGGTGGGCAGCGGGATACAACCTGATCTCGGTACCGCTGGCCGCCGGAATTCTCGCGCCCATCGGGTTCGTCCTGCCGATGTCGGTCGGAGCGATTCTGATGTCAGCCTCGACGGTCGTGGTCGCACTCAACGCGCAACTGTTACGCCGACTCGACCTGCACCCAGGCGCGAGTACAGTGCGTGCACTGCAGCACAACCGACCGCGATCCATTGAGAAGGTGAGTCCATGACCGCTGCGTCCGCACCGGGACAATCCTCCACCCCGGAAGAATCCTCTGCCTCGGAACACTCTTCCCACGGTTACATCAGCGACAAGGGCAAATACCTGGCCCGCCTCAAGCGCATCGAGGGGCAATCCCGAGGTATCTATCGGATGGTCGACGAGGAGCAGTACTGCATCGACATCCTGACCCAGATTTCGGCGCTGACCAAGGCACTGGAGGGGGTGGCGCTGGGTTTGCTCGACGACCATCTCACCCACTGTGTGCTCGATGCCGCCCACGCCGGCGGCGAGGAGGCGCAGGAGAAGATCGCTGAAGCCTCGGCGGCCATCGCTCGCCTCGTTCGTTCCTGACCCACCACACCGGGTTCGTCACAGGCGTCGTTCGCCGACCCACTGGGGCACCACCGGCCCCGGCGCGGGGGCGTCGGCATCAGCGGCCATCGCCAGAACCACCCCGCGATCGGCCAGCCACTGTGCCGGATCGACGTTGACTCCCGTCGGGTCGAGAACCTCGAAATGCAGATGAGGGCCGGTCGAGACCCCACGGTTGCCCACTGTGGCGATCGATTGCCCCATCCGTACTCGCGCGCCCTGCTCGAGCAGATTCTCGTCGTTGTGGCCGTAGGTGGTGATCGTGCCGTCATCGTGCCGGATCCGCATCCACAACCCGAACCCCTCAGCGGGTCCGGAGGTGATGACTTCCCCGTCAGCCACCGCGACAATCGGCGCACCCAGTTCATTGCCGATATCAATGCCCTGATGGCCCCGTCCGTCACCGAAGGTGGACGTGATCTCACCCGCAGTCGGCGCCACTGCACCGCCACTACCGGGCAGCAGCGGCGTCGGCGTTCCGGGTTCCTGCGGCTGGGGGCCATGCGGCTCGTTCGGATCGTGCGGCACGATCGCGGCGATCAGGGTGGCCACCAGCCGGGCCAGCGGTAACGCGTCGATGATCCGGAACCCGTCTATCGGATCGATGAGCGAAAACGTGCCGAAGCACTGCAGCGCGGTCGCACTGCCCGCATCGCCGACGCTGCCCGACTGGGCCTGAGCACCCAGGCAGGACGCCGTCTGCGTGATCGGCTCCCCCAAACTCGCCGCCGCGGCACCACCCAATGCGGCCTTCACCGAGTCCTGCACGATCGCGATCAACTCCCCGGCCACATGTCCATCGGTCGAGGCCGCCGCCGGTGCGGTGGCAATCACAGGCGCAACGCCCACGCACATCGCCGCTGCCACCCCCAGCGCTTTGGGGCCCCACTGCTGCCCCGCCTTGACCCGTAGCGATGTCAACACCGTCTGCATGCGGTCGGACCTTTCCCGCGGACGTCGTAGACCCACGCACGAGTGCCGTGCGTGTACCCGCGAGATCACACCACAAGTCACTTGTGCCCCACCAGTCACACGCGACACCTCGACGAAGCGAACTATTGGGGCATTGGCGGCCGTGTTTGCGCAGTTCACGGCCCGTTTGGAGGGTGTAGAGTAGGCGACTAACTACTATCGGTGTTAGTAGAATCGTTATCGAAGCGCCGCCGGGCGGTGGCGAAGTATCACTCTTGAAGGAGGAGATCGATGAGAGCCACACGAACCGGTGTCGTCGTTGCTGCCGCGGCGGCTGTTCTGACAGTGGTGGCCGCGTGTTCGGACACCTCGACTGAGGATCATTCCTCGATGACGGGCATGGGCACCAGCTCAACGAGCGCCGAATCGTCGGCGGCGGCCACTGCCGAACACAACAGCGCGGACATCTCTTTCGCCCAGCAGATGATCCCGCACCACACCCAGGCGATCATGATGAGCGACATCCTGCTGGAGAAAGACAACATCAACCCCAAGGTCGTCAGTCTGGCGCAGCAGATCAAAGACGCTCAGCAGCCCGAGATCGAACAGATGCAGTCGTGGCTGAAGCAGTGGGGAGCCCCACTCGAGGGCCAGGGCCACAACATGGACATGGACACGTCGATGGCACCGGGTGCCTCCCCGATGCCGTCGATGATGGGAATGATGTCGCCAGAACAGATGCAGCAGCTACGCGACGCGCAAGGAGCCGAGGCGTCGCGCCTGTTCTTGACGCAGATGATCGAACACCACCGCGGCGCCATCGCCATGGCCAAGACCGAAATCCAAGACGGCCAATCGCCCGAGGCGATCGCCCTGGCACGTCAGATCGTCACTGACCAAGAGAACGAAATCGCCAGGATGCAGCAGCTTCTCAACAACCCCTAGCGGTCGGGCCCGCCCGGGTCGGTCTCGGCTACACACACATCGCGATCACCATCGCCGCCACGACACCGGACACCGCCAGTGTGGTCGGCACCGCGACCACACCAGCCACCGCCGCGGCGGCACCCACATGATGACGCCGCGATCGGCACCGGCGACCGGAGTCCAAACGGCTCAGCCGAGGCCCCACCGTCGACGACTCGCTGATCGAGAGCACACCCACCGGGCCCGCTACAGGTCCCGAACGGGCCAACGTTCCCAATGCCGAGCAGACCGCCCGCGCACCCACCAGCTGGGCGGCGCGGGCATCGGCGGCTTGCTCGACCAAGTCGGAGACCTCACGGCCCGCCCGGCTGAACAACGGAATCAGCGGGAACGCACGCCCGAGAGCGCGGGCCGCCAACACCACGGTGTGATGACGTTGCCGCCGGTGTGCGCGCTCATGGGCAACGACGGCATCGAGTTCCTCACCGGACAACGCCGCCCGCAACCCGGTCGTGGCGGCGATGCCGGCTTTCTTACCCGGCAGACAAAACGCCATCGGCCGCCCGTCGGCGAGCCACCACACATCGGGATAGCGCTCACTGCGGGCGCCCACCAACCGCAACGACTGCAAATACTCCTCACGAGCACCACGCATCCGCATCGCCGATCGCACCGCGATCGTCACTGCTCGGACAATCGCTGCCACGGTCACCGCCGCCAGCACGCCACCGGAGATCGCCTCCACCCGCGGGGATGCGCCGTGTGACAACACCCGCAGACACGACACCACCTCAGACAACGAATGGATGCCGAAATGACCGGGAACCGTCAGCGTCACAACAGCTCCCACCCACAGCAACGCAAACATAACCTGTGCGGCCGGCCAGGCCACCAACACCCAACGAGCATCGATACGGCCCTGCACTCGAACCATCCATCGAGGCCACAACCAGCCCAGCACACCTGCGGCAACAACTAACACCACCGCTGCACTCATGGATGCTCACCCATCGTTCGTCTCGATCCCCGACGCCCCGCCGTCTGCTCGCTGAGCCCACGGTCAACACACCCTTCCGGTGTGTCCGCACATCTGCACCACCAGCCAGTATGCCGCAGAGGTTCGCCCGTGACGCCCCAACTCCAGCACCCACCGCGTCGCTAACTACTAGGCTATATAGTAGTGTGATGACGCGGGTTGACCTGGCCTGCGCGTACCAGTTCGAGGAATACGCCGTGACCGAGACCCCGAGGGAGACGCACTCGCCCCCGAACGACCATCATCGCCAGTATCTGCATGCCATGCGAGACGTCTACCGAGCACCCACGCCATACTCGGCCCACCAGTTTTTCCACCGCGCCCACCACCTCAGCGTCACCTCGAACCGACGCCGCCACCTCGCCGCGCACATCGGTCTCGCCCGCCACCTCGCTGCGATCGGCGACCTCTCCGGGGCGCGTCACCACCTTGGTACCGTCCTGATCTCCCTCATTCTCCAAAGACGTTGCGGTCAAGAATCTTCGCAACCTTCCACTCCCACCCAGATGTCGTGATCACGACGCCCCCAGAGGGCCAGGGTGACTCTCTACTCGGTCTCGCCGCCACGCCGAACACACCCACCACCAGAGCCGCCACTACCGAACTCGGCCCTACCCACACGAAAGTCGTAGCCGCTTGCCTGCCTCGAGCCTGTCTATCCGCACTGCTGCGGTCGTTCTCTCAGTCATCGCCACGGTGACTGTGCTGACCGGCTGCTCCACCCAGGAACGACCCACATCCTCACCACCGCCGGCGGCCCCAGCGCAGACGACACTGACCCCAGAACTCGACCACCTCCACGCCCTGCACATCCGCGACGACGGCACCATCCTCGCCGGAACTCACACCGGCGTAGTCGCCCTCACCGCAGACGGAACCACCAGTCGGGTCGGCGTCTCCGACGACGACTTCATGGGACTGACCGGCGTAACCGGCTCTGATCGGATCTTCGCCTCCGGCCATCCCGGCCCGCGGAGCTCGGCACCCAACCCGCTGGGGCTCATCGCTAGCGAAGACGGCGGTCAGACATGGACACCGAGATCGGTGGCCGGCGAAATCGACTTCCACGCGCTCGCCACCAACGGAGAAATACTCGTAGGCTTCGACGGCATCAATGGCCTGCTCGTATCCACCGACGACGGGACAAGCTGGACCCCCGGCGCCCCCCTGGCCGCAGCAGCACTCGCGATCACCGACCGCGGCGTCTGGGCAACCACCCCCGACGGCCTGCAACACAGCACCGACGACGCCCAGACCTTCACAACCGTCCCCGATGCGCCGGCTATAGCCCTCCTGGCGGCTGCACCAGACGGCACGCTCTGGGGCATCGACGCTGCCAACACCGTCTGGCGCAGCCCAGACGGTACACACTGGGAACAACGCAGCACCATCAATCGTGTCAACGCGCTGGTCGCCAAAGACGCCGAAACAGCCTACGCCGCAAACGAACAATCGCTCTACACGCTCAGCTAACGGACTCATGAGTCGCAATCAAGGAAGGACGCGACCGAGATCCGGCAGCGCTTTTGATCACGTCCACTCCGCCCACACCACAAGCCAGAGCTGATAGTTGGATGACGCCCGGCTGTCCTGGGCGGTCACTCTCGACCACCTGACCGTACTCAGCGCCGCCGCTCGCCTGTTATAGCTGATTGAGCACACCGAACTCTCAAGCTCAAGATCGCCTGGGAAGGGACGGCCACCGAGGCCACACTCACTACCAGTCGGCCGTTCCCGATTGCCGAGTTGATGACATAACTTACATTATCGGTATTTCAAAATGACTGCCACAGGGTGAGTTTCACGCGACCCGGACATACTGCTTCGTCACGTGACGCACCGAGGGCTGTGGTATCCGGTGTCGATCCGACGCCCCTGGGTGCACAGCATCCGGCGTCAGGTGGGCACGTCACGGGTGGCTGGCGCCGACCCATGGACGGGTTCTCTCATCGGGACGCCACCGGAAGATATCGAACGACCTAGGGCTGGTCTCACATGCCACGACGTCGAACAGTCTATCCTGACGATGCCTTTACCTCCACGTCGAATAACTTGTCTCGAACCTTCCTGTCATCGCCTTTAACTGTCCATACTCCGGAACCAAACCATCGATAGAGGAACACTCGCGTCGGACGCGTCACCGGCAGATCGGTCAGACGATAAGACTTTGGAGTTACGCCTAGGAGGTGATCCCAGTAATCCTTCTTTTGCCAATTAGGGCCACGAGAGAAGCGCGACACTGCGTAATCAATGTCGGTCTGAACGGCAGCCAATACTGCAGCAAGCGAGAACACGCGGCGGTCCACCGTTCGGATATCGATCTGAACAGATGGCAGAGTGATCCGGATGAGTTGATCGATCGAGGGGAGGTCGACGGGATTCGTCAGTACCTTCGATGCCAAATACTCGGCAATGATCTGGCTGTCCTCGGGTGAAAAAGCAAAATCCCCCAAGCCACTGAAAGTCTGACACTCTTTCGTCTCGACGAGGCTATTAAGAACGGCTGCTAGTAGTCGCGTGCACAGCGGCACCTCTGCACTTCGTGGATACACCTCAGAAAAAATAAGACTGTCGGGGCGGTCTAACGTATCGACAAGCGTCGACGCTGACAGATCACCATAGAGGAAGTTTGACACTCGAATCCAATCTGGGTCAGCGTCGAGGTTAACGGCGTTGACGCGCGCTACTAGCGCACGATGATTGATCGCCAACTCTGCCCAGAACTTGCCGTGGATATCTGGAATGAAAGAGTCGGATTCGGCAGCTATCATCCAGGTGGAGAAGCGTAGAACGACATCGGCGAAGTCTTCTGGACCGAGCTTGGACAGATCTGGATCGTAGATAACCGCCGCGATCGACGGCAGATTGTCCCGCTCGGCGCACAAGAGCGCCGAATAAGCTCTGAACAGACCGTGATCCGTTCTCACCGCCCGACTCATCGCGGTCACAACTCTGCGACGGGTATTTGGCCGAGGGGTGGAATGCAGTAGGCACTTAACAACGAACCTAAGGGTGTTCCCAACTGTTAACAGGCCTTCGTCGATGTGATCGAGGAGTAGCTCCAAGAATTCATCAACGAAATCCTCCTGATCGCGGGCCATCTGGAGGCAGATATCGCACACCACCTCATGTGCCCCATCATTGATGTAGGCGGAGAGGGTTCCAAGTAGGGAATACGGAGTTCGCGACAAGCTCATAATATTTGATGCAGCGAAGTACTCTAGAAATGTTCGGTGCGTGAACGCGTACAATTCTTGTGAATTGGTGGCGCCGACTGAGGTGAGAATCCAAGCCCGTCCAGTCCAGTATTCCACGACTTCGCTTGCTGAATCTTCAGCGGCTTCACGAGTTTCATGAACTCGAGGATGGAGGTAGTCTGCGAGTACTTCGATGATTCGATCGCGAGGTACGCCGTTCTGTGTGCTTGGGTTCGCTAACATCCATCTCGCGAGCGTGCCGACCGAGGCTTTAGTAGCCGAGCCGAAGGGTTGAAAGCCCTCAATCGATCGATCTCTGTCCCAGGTGTCGTACAAGAGTCTTGTGCATTTATCATAGAGTTCGGGCCGATTCTTTGGTATCCAGCCTTCCGAGGCGTAGAGGAAACAAATGAGCGAAAGCATTAGAGGGTTTGAGCGAAGGTCACGCACAGATCCACTGGATGTCATAAACGTCGATCTGAGCTTTTCGATACGGGAGGTATCGGTCGACTCTGCCTGGAACCACTTGTTCGCGTACTCGAACACCTGATCGTCGTCGAAACTTAGTATTCTTCCGTGTCGGAAGGAAGCTGCATTCAGCGGCGCGTTCTCATAGCCGACGGCGCGTGAAGTCGCGAAGATGGGTGAAGCCGGGTAAAGGTTTGCGAATGCTGTTACAGCATCAACAACCCGTTGTCTCTTTGATATCTCGGTCAACTCGTCGAGTCCGTCGAACACCACACTCGCTCTACCGGTGATTAGGAGATAATCAACGGCGCCCTTAGGTGCTACTACGTTGTAAGGTGATGCGCAGCTTGATTCGATACATTCAACGATTGTCTTCTTCTTCTCAACAATATCATGTGCTATTTCCCTAAGGGTCAAGAAGAACACGGTGGTGCCGTCTTGGTCCCTGACCGAATTCCTAGCAATCGACAGTGCTGTGTGTGTGACAAGAGTGGACTTTCCAGCTCCTGGATCACCTAATATCACCAGCCGTGATGCGTAGTCTAGTCTTGGTTCGTAAGCTGCGGAGTCGTAACTAACTACGGGCGCTACATACAACGTGTCAAAGTCGTGTTTGTGCCGTGCCATGCCGGCTCCGTGTTGGGGCATCCGACTGTGCACAGCTGCAACTTGACGGGAAACTGCGTCTGCAAACTCGAGAACTGGCGCTAGACTGACTAGCAGGCGGAGGACTGATACGTGGCGCCCCGACACGTCATCAACTTGGTCGATGGCCGGCAATGCCGACGCGAGAACTTCTTTAGGGAGTTTGTCACCCGAGCGCGATTCAGCCAAGTGGACTACGATTGTCGGCGTCAAGTGTTCGACGATGATATCGGCCAGTATCGCTGCTTGTTCGGGAGTGGTCTGCACCTCGATTCGAATGGACTGTTCGATCTCGAACATGTGTTCTGACGACAGCTTGCCGTGATCCTTGCTGTAGCAGGACTGTATGATTCGGCGAATAATCAATTGATACTGGGTTGATTCCAAGTATCCTATGAAACGCTTTATTACAGGGTAAGAAAAATCGTCAATAACTTCTTCGCTGGTCTTGGTCAGGCCTTTGCGTTGGGCACTTGTGAGCTGCTCGCGAAATTGCTTCCTACTGAGCCGGTTACGGTACTCACTTAGCGTTACCGACGTAATAGCGGTTGCCGCGGACTTGGCAGCCGCACCAGCGATCACATCGAGCATAGTATGGACTCCTCTTGAGCGCTGCCTTATCGGTCATGTAGCAAACTCCAGAGCGCGGATCTTCCCCGCCTCGATCCGCAACCGTCGGCAACTGAATAAGGCAGACTCTAAGAGTCTAGGGTGCATATTATATACGGCCCGTTGGCGGTCGGAGCTTGGTTCGAGGGGCGTGTCGCGATCTTGAGGAGGATGTGTCCAGGCGGTAGCTCGAGGAGTCGCGCATGGTCTCAGTACCACGGGTCAATGACACCATGGTTAAGATCGGGATTGCTCCAGCTTCGACACCATTACGCATCCACCCTGGGCTGACACCCGGACGGTAATCGTTAGACGCTCGGTTAGGTCCCCGCGTACAGAATGAATAGCTGAATAGCTGTGTGGGTCGGGATGGGGTTCAGCACGACTGCATGGGTGCCAAGGACCAGGAATTTGGTCGCCGTGCAGCCGCTGGGTTCGGCTGATCCGTGCGGCGTGGGCAGACGGTCATTGCATGACGAGCGCCCGTCGAGCCTAGGGAGACTGGGGCAAAGGGCCGCGACCAGATCGACGGCACCTCGACGCATTCGTCCTGCCGCCCGGCGTCTACCGGGTGCGGGTTTATGGCGCGCTCAGGGCGACGTCGCGGTCCCGAAGACCGAGTACGACCTCGACTACGCCCCAGACGACCCCGACGTCGACCCCAACAAGTACCCCGAGCAGCACCTCCTACAGCTCTCGACCGACACCACAGAGCATGATGGCGAGGCGCTCGTCTTGAAGGACGATCCTCGCTACTTCGCGTACTAGATTTTCCTGCGTGACACTACGTCTGGGAGCCCGGGTGGGTTGCGACGTAGCGTGACGGCATCAGTCACGTACGGTCTTTCCAGCGCTCGTTTGCCGATTGTCGGGTCATGCCGGTGGCCGCGCCGATGTCGGCCCACGAGCGACCCAGTCGGCGGGCTTTGGCCACGGCGGCGTCGAGTTGCGCGTCGGCGTTCCTGCGGGCATCTGCGGCGGCCCGTATCTCGTCGTCAACGTCGATCGGGTCGAGATGTTCGCCCCGCCACACCGCTCGGGCGGCCTCTGCGACCTCTGGCCGCACGTTGACGTCGAGGTCGGTGTCGGGGGCGAACACGCGATGGCTGGTGAGATCCTCGAGGGAGGATGAGGGCACTCGCGACCACTGGACCGGATCGGTCCAGGTCGACACCTCGGGACTGGATCGGCGGGCGCAATCGCAGCGCAACAACCACCCGACGATCTCGGCCGACGGCCGACGACGGTCATCGTCCGGCCGCCGGCCGGTCTCGACGATCTCGTAGTCCACGCCGTCGGTCATGATCGACCCGTGGCTCACGGTCCCGTCCTCGAAGAACGGCACCAACGCCGCCTCGTGCAGGTGCGTGGAGCTCTCGTGTATCCAGCCCATGCAGTTACGGTAGACCTGTGACGTCAAGATAACCAGACATCAACGGATGCCCCGTCAGGACTACCTGACAGAACGTAAATTATCGGCACATTAAAACAGCTGGGGGACAGGCACTTTTACTAGAAAGTGACATAACTTGGACTGAGGTCGGGCACGCACTGGGGCTGTTCCACCTGCTCCAACGACCTGATAGCAGATAATGACGGGGCCCGCGAAACGTCCTACACACCCACCGGCCTCACCCGCGACCTATACCACAACAAGTGGGGATTCTGATGACCCACCACCGAGCAGCACGACCGGCGGCCCTCACACTCGGCATCGCCGGCATCCTCGCCGCTGCCACCTTGGCCGCGTGCGGCGAACAAACCGTCAATGAGGGCATCCCGCCCCTCGAATCGGCCACGGCCACCTCGACCGCCCATGCGGACTCGATTACCGACACCTCTGACTTGCGTAATCTGATGGCGATCTCCACACACGTCTTCAGCGGCCGTGTCGAATCAGCTGCTGGCGCCAAGGCACTCGGGCCGCTCCCCGAAACTCAGTACAGCGTGCTCACCAAAACAGCGATCAAGGGCGAAGTCTTCGAGAGCGTGGTAGTCAACCAGCAAGGCGGAGTCAAAGACGGTGTCTACATTTCCGTCAACGGCGACACACCACTCAAGGTCGGCCAGTGGTACCTGTTCGCCACCCGCTACCTCGAGTCCGAGGAGTGGTACACCCTCATCCCGGTTGACGGCCGCAAACCGGTGACCGAACAGCAAGCCCGCGGCAGAGCCTCCGCGCCCCTGGCCGAGGCTGAGGCCGCGGTGCGCGCCAACCCCCAAAGCCGGCTCGCACCACCGGACCCACCGAGCCTGTCGATGACCTTCCCGATTCCCCAACCCGGCGACCGCAACCCACCTCCACCCTCACCGGCGCCACCCGGCTGAATCATGAAGTAGCCAGTGGCGGCATATGGAAAGCGTTGGGGGAGATAGCTTGCCAGGCTCGATCGAGTTGACATAAGGCTGTCGGTCACGAACCGAGGTGTTCCGATGGTTCGAGATTACTCGGGGACGTCATCCTTCGCTGAGCCGGATGCTCGCGAGCACCCCGTGATGATCGGAGCCCGGCAGATCGATCCGCTGGAACGATGTCGGTGTCGGGCCATTGCGTGTCAGCACCCGGTCGAGCGCAAGCAGCGACGGGTAGGGCCGGCCGGCAGGATAGGTCGCGACGACGCCCGATCCGAGATGCTCGGCGGCGTCGGTCAGCTGGGGCGAATCCGGCGGTCCCGACAGTAGCTGCCGGAAGGAGCGGTGATCGTAGGTCGAGTTCGCATCGGCGCCGATGATCAGTGGATCTGTGTCGGCGAAGAGGATCGAGTGCAACTCGCGGAGCTCGGCATCCCAGCGCCACGACGGTTCGGGATACGGCGGCAACGGGTGCAGTGCATAGATCGAAATTGGCGATCGGTTCGGAAGCAACAGTCGCGCACGAAGATTCGACAGTTCGAACCCACGCAAGAGTTGCCCGTCGGTCAGCGGGGCCCGCGCATAGATGCCAGCTCCACCTCCACCGTCTCGGGGACGAAGAAACGCAAACGGCAAGGCTTGCCGCAACCCGGCGCGCTCGAGGGCTCCCACCGCCTCAGACGTCAGCTCGACCACCGTCACGACGTCAACGCCTGAGTCGCGCACCCGCGACACTAGCGCGTCCGGATCAGCCTGCCCGAGATAGATATTGGCCTGCATCACGGTCAGGTCCGAGTCCGAGACTTGTTCGTCCGCCCCCCGATACAGCGGGGCCTGCGCCGTCACGCCCACGGCGATGACGAGCACAGCTCCCGCCGCGGAGAGCCAGGCGCGCGCAGCGAGCAACAGCAGCAGACCGACGACGCCGACGATGATCAGCACCGGCGTGAACGCCGCCACCCGGGACACGAGATTGCTGACCAGGCCAGAATAGTGGGCAGCAATCCCGGCAGCAGCGGCGAGGACCGCACCCCACCCGAGCGCTCGTAGCAGTCCACGCATGCGGCCGATCATGCCAGGACCGCTGTCGCGCTCTCTGGCGGGTGATCGTCGAGTGCAGGCTGTCGGCGACAGGGGCTGTCAGCCAAGCCACCAGTCGGTTCGATCTATGGTGACCGTTACGAGCCGGACGCTTCGTTATCGACGCAGTTGCCCAGGCGAGAACTTGCGCACGCATTGACGCCGACGCGTAGTCGGCCACAATGTACCCGCTGGTCAACCAAGCGCACCGTCGGAGCTGCGCAGAGCTCGAAGAATCGATTTTGGGGCCAGCGGGGAGAAACTAACCTGGATAGTAGTAACCTGTCTGTGGCTCGTTCGATATCGAACTGTTTTCATCCGGACTGACGCTTGGACTGAAGGACTCCTCTTGGCACGGCATCGCAAAGCTGATCCCAGCCCGCCCTCCGCTGGTATCTCTGCGTTCCGGCGCGGCGCATCGGCGAGCCTCACCCCTGGACTCGCGGGGCCCCAGCATTCACACGTCGTGCATGCGGCCGGGCGACACCGAATGCCTGTCCAACCCGAGGTGTCGGCTGGGTTCACGCGGCCCATCTTCTCGGGCGCCCCGGTGCCCTCCTACTCGCCGCATGCTCGATCGACGACGGCGCCCGGGGCGTCGCTGTCATACCCACCTCGCAGTGGCCGTCCACACACTGCGCGCTCGCGTACTGCCTTGCCCCGCCAAGCCGGGCCTGGCCATCGAGCTTTCGGGCCGCCTCGCTCACAGCGCCCGCTCGACCTCGGCAGGCATCCATCGGCAGCGCCTACCGCACCGTGGGAGCGGGCGTTGTGGGTCGTTGAACCTCAGTCCAGCGAGCAAGCTCAGTCAGGCTTTCTCGAGGTGCTCGAGGGCGAGGAGGTCTCGGGCACCTCAACTCGGTCGGCGGCTGCGGCCGGGTTGGGTGGATCACTCATGGCCGCGGTGGTTCTATGCGCTGCCGGCGGGACTGCGGCCACTGCGGTCGCCGATCGACACGACCTGACGGTCACTCCCCTGACTCAGGCTGGCGTGCCCGTCGACGTCCAGCCCGCAGCAGCCCCACGCTCTGTAACCGTCGGATCGGTGGACGAACAGCGAAGCCGCACGTCGGCACGTGCATCGTCACGCGATGAGCTGACCTCGGCTATGCGAGAACTGACACAGCCAGATCGCGCGCGGCCGCCTGAACCCCCGGTGCCGCAACGGCCGCGGTCGGCGGCACCGACCTACGGCACCGTGACCTCGAGTTACGGAGCTCGATGGAGTACCACGCACTATGGCCTCGACATCGCCAACACGATTGGCACACCGGTGGTCTCGACCAGCGACGGGCAGATCATCGAATCCGGTCCGGCTGATGGCTTCGGTCTATGGATACGAGTGCTGCAAGACGACGGCACGATCGGCGTGTACGGGCACATCAACGAGACACTGGTGAGCGTCGGACAGCGAGTCCTGGCCGGCGAGCAGATCGCAACGGTAGGAAACCGCGGCTACTCCACCGGCCCACACCTGCACTACGAGGTCTGGCAGCAAGATGGACCCAAACTCGATCCTGCACAGTGGCTGAGAACCCGGGGAGTCTACGTCGTCGGATGACCCGCCTCATCGGCGCGGGAGGTGTGACGACGAGTGGTCCCGCTCAGGTGTCGCGAGCTTCGAGGCGGGACTAGGTCGGGCCAAATCCGCGGGCGCAGTGATCGGTTCGACGGCCACACAGATGGGCGCCTACCCCGATCGTTTGAGAGGATCGGTGTGCGGGTGGTTGTGGTCATTGAGGGTGAACTGCGTTGGTTTCACCGATCCGGCAGACTGCACTGCATGTTCCGGCACCTGTCGGACAGGCGGCCTGCTGACCATGTTTGCTGGTCTGATATCAACCTATGGCGCGTCCGGTCTGGCGAGTCCCTTCTTGGTTGCTCGGCGGGAGTCCATTGCTTCGGCCCGGTGATTGATACGAGTTCGTAGGGGTTTGAGGACGATCATCGAGACTGGACTACTGAGAATCACGGCGAGCACGACGGCTACGAAAAACGGGACGTCCACGTCAATTAGGTAGGCGACCAACAGAACTAGTCCAGTTAGCGCAGCAGCGAGTGCTAGGCGCGCGACGTTGTACAGCAGCGTGATGGCGACCAGGGATCTGGCTGAAGAGGCTGGCGTGGTGGTGGCGCTGTGAGAAGTGTTTGTGCGCATGGTCGATGTGGCTCCGTGTGGGGTGAATGCGATCGGGATGGATTGTGACGCGACAGTTGGCTCGGTGCCGCGTCCTGCAGCGGGGGCGGTTCATGAGATGAGATCTGTACGGATGTGAAAGTTCATGGCTGATGTGCGCGCCGTGGTCGGCGGTTTGTCGGCCCTGGCTGGGTCAGCCATCGCCGCGCCTGCTGGTCGAAGTCCTCGCCCCACCCGGCCTGATCGGTGCGGGCCAGTCCCGCGATTGTTACTGCGGTGCGTCGTTGGCCGTCGACTTCGACGGGCACTAGCCGCACCCAGATTCGGCGACGCCGGACAAGTAGAGACACAAGTAACCCAGCCAGCATCACGGTCGCCGACAACAGAACCCAGTTCTGTGCCGGCCCGTGTGATACCTGCATGGACACGAAGCGTTCATACCCATCAAAGCGCACCACGGTGCCATCGGCGATGGTGTGAGTCTGTCCCGGGCTGAGATTGACCTGTGCCCGCTGCTGGAGCCGACCCTGCTCGATGAGCGCTCGGTTCAAGGAGTACGCATTCTGCGGGCGACCGGTATCCAGTCCGGTGTCGCCTTGGTAGATCCTGATCGCCACATACGGATCATTCGGCACGGGAAACGATGAGGTGAGCAGGGTTCCTTGGAATGCTGCGGTGGGCGCGAATAGGCCCTCGATCGCGATCTGTCGATTGCGACGTTCGTCTGGGTCGGGGTAGAGGCCGGCTGGGGTATCGAAACGGGCCGCGCCGGAGGACAGCATCGTCTGCAAGTTGTCGGGAATGAAAAGTACTGTCTGAGTGCGTTGCTCACCGTTGGGGAACGTCACAGTGAACGTCGGTGCGAAGCCGTTGCCGAGGACATAGACGCGGTCGCCAGCTACTCGCAGCGGTTCGTTCACTCGGACGCGTGCAGTGCTCCACGTATCGGGATCGGACTGTCGCACGTCCCCGGTGTAGGTGACGTCGGCTTCGTACATGTCGGGCTGACCGCTCGGCAGGAACCGGGCATCGAAGCCCTCGACGCGGACACAGAATGGTGAGAGATCGGTGCCATCGACGAGGCTGCCTGCACGGAATGAGTCATAAACCGCGGTCGAGGTGTTGCACAACCCTTGTGTGCCATCGGCGACGAGACTGCGGGTGCCTTCGTAGCCGTAGAGTTTGTCGGCCGCGATCGATATCAGCAAGGCGAGTAGGGCGAAGTGGAACACGAGGTTGCCCCACTCGCGAAGGTAACCCTTTTCTGCGGAGATCTCTACGGCTGCGGTGGGTCGGTGCGCATTCGCTGGTCGTGTGGTGGTGGCTCGGCGCCAGCCCCGGAGGTTGGCGTTGATGAGGGTAGCAACCTCTTCGGGTGTTCCTTCTACGGTGTCCTCGAGGTGCCGCGGCAGGCGGGTGAGGTTGCGCGGCGCGGGAACTGGACGGGCTCGGACCGCTCGCAGATGCTCGAGGATCCGGGGAGTGAGGCATCCCACAAGCGACACGAACAGCAGGACGTAGATCGCGGTGAACCACGAGCTGGCGAAGACGTCGAAGAGCTGCAGTCTGTCCATCCAAGTGCCGAGGGCGCCGCGGTCGGCAATGTACTGGGCAGTCTTCTGCTCGTTGAGTGGGCGCTGCGGCAGCAGAGCGCCCGGGATGGCGGCCGCAGCCAACAGGAACAGCAGCACGAGTGCTGTTTTCATCGACGTCAGCGAGCGCCACAATCTGCGCAGGGGGCCAAGCGCCGGGTGTACTCGTCGCGGCGTCGGCGCTTCGATGGTGCCGGTGTGCATCATCGTCGTCGTATGGGTAACGCCGCACCCGGGAAGTCGTCATCCCTCGCGAGAGAACAGAGTGCGCGGTCGGCGACGTGATCCTGAGCTGTCTGCCAGTCGACTCCCAGCATCATCGGCCGCCGGGACTTCCTCGCCCGCATCGCCATCCGGGTCCCACCTGCTCTTCCTGCCCACATCAAAATACTACGTAGCGTAGTATTTCGACACGCAGATGACAAGCAGGGATGCGCCCCGCTGCGGCGCACTCGTACTTGCAGGCCGTCGAAGACGTCACCCCACCAACCAAGCTCACGAAGCCTCGTCATGTGCCGCCCCATCAACTACGGTGTACCGAATAGTTGTATTCGGTAGACCGAACTTTGTGATTGAGGGGCGGCAATGCGAGAGGTCATGGCTTCGGCTCGTCCGCGGTTCGCGCGAGCTCGGTCTGGGTCCCTACTGCTCGGTCCGGCCTTCGTCGCAGCCATCGCCTATGTTGATCCCGGCAATGTCGCGTCCAATATCAGCGCTGGCGCCCAGTTCGGCTACCTCCTCGTGTGGGTGATCGTGGTTGCGAACGTGATGGCAGGGTTGGTGCAGTTCCTTTCTGCCAAGCTCGGGGTGGTCACGGGCAGGTCATTGCCTGAGACGGTGCGTCTGCGCGCGTCGCGGACCGCCAGGCTCTCCTACTGGGTGCAGGCTGAGATTGTCGCTATGGCAACCGATCTCGCCGAAGTGGTGGGCGGAGCTATCGCGCTGAATCTGCTCTTCGACCTGCCGTTGCTCATCGGTGGCGTCATCACAGGTTCGGTGTCGATGGTCTTACTTCTTGTCCAAGACCGCAGAGGGCAGCAACCGTTCGAGCGGGTGATCATTGGCTTGCTGGCTGTCATTGCCATCGGTTTTCTGACAAGCGCCGTGGTGGCACCACCTCCCCCCGGGGCTGTCATGGGGGGCCTCTTGCCGCGGTTCGATGGCACGGAAAGCGTGCTGATCGCGGCCGCCATGTTGGGTGCGACGGTGATGCCTCACGCGGTGTATCTGCATTCAGGTTTGGTGCGGGATCGACACGGCCATCAACCGGAGGGGCCGATCCGGTCGCGGCTGTTGCGTGTGACGAAGATTGATGTCGGTCTGGCGATGCTGCTGGCGGGCGCGGTCAACCTGTCCATGCTGCTGGTGGCAGCAACCACTTTGCGTGGCCGTGAAGGGGTCGATTCGATCGACGGAGCGCATGCGGCGGTCGCCGACACCTTGGGGCAAGTGGTGGCGTTGCTGTTCGCGCTGGGGCTTCTTGCCTCGGGGCTGGCATCAACCTCGGTCGGGGCGTACGCCGGCGCGATGATCATGGACGGGCTGTTGCAGCGCAGGATTCCGCTCATACTCCGACGCCTGATCACCCTGGTACCTGCCATCACAGTGTTGGCCATCGGAATTGATCCCAGCCGAGCTCTGATTGTCTCGCAGGTCGTTCTGTCCTTCGGCATCCCCTTCGCACTGGTTCCGTTAGTGCGTTTCACCAGCGACAGGATGCTGATGGGCGAGGATGTGAACAATCGACTCACCACGTCGCTGGCCTGGCTGACTGCAGCGGTCATCATCGTGCTCAACGTCGCCTTGATCTACCTGACAGTCACCGGTTAAGCGAGTCCGCGCGACGGTTCGATCCCCTAGGTGTCGCGCGGAGCTGACCAATCTTGCCGCAACACATCTAGCACGATCAGGACGACGCCGATGGTGATGAATGTGTCCGCGAGGTTGAACGTGGGGAACCAGCCGGTATGGAAGTAGTCGGTGACGACGCCGTCGGCGGCGCGGTCGATCAGGTTGGTGAGTGCGCCGCCGAGGACCGCGGCAAATCCGATCCGGCCGGCGACCCCCGCGTCGGGTGCGACGTGCACTGCGTAGCCGGCCAGTGCGAGGGTGATGAACCCGGCCACGGCGAGTATGGCCCAGCTGGGCAGCCGATCACCGAGGCTGAATGCAATACCGGGGTTGAACGCTAACCGCAATTGGAGCACTCCCAGATCGGCCGCACTGCCCTCGGTGAGTCGGCTGACAACGAAGGAGTTGACTGCCAGCCCGACGGAGGTCACCACGACAACCAGGGCCATGAGAACGCCTCGGGGGTGGAGTGTTTTCGTCACTGCCGGCGTCGCGTCGGTCACGTAAAGGCTCCAGCCGGGGTAGGACTCGCTGACGCTGCGGCGGCGTCGCCGGCATAGTTCGGGCACAGCGCTACCGCGCTACCAGTGGCCGCCAGCAGGGTCTCCGCCGAGGCCAGCAGATCCATCAACTCGGGCCGAGTGAGGCGGTAGAACACCTGCCTACCTTGTGGGCGTCCCTCAACTAGCCCGCAGTCGCGCAGACATGCCACATGCGCCGACACTGTCGACTGCGCCAAACCCAACTCCCCTACCAGGTCGGCGACCCTGACCTCCCCGCCGGCAAGACGACGCACAATCGACAAACGGGTGCTATCGGACAGGCTGTGAAACAACGCCACCGCCGCGTCCACATTCGTTCCGGCTCTCGACGTTCGACACCCATCCATGCTATTGATCGTCACCAGACGATAATAAGCGGTCGCTGCCGATGAATGTGGGAGGGTGGTCACCAATGTTGATGAACCGCGTGGAGACTGTTCTGGTGAACTCGCCGCCCCGGCGGTGGCTGCAGCGCTACGAGGCGCGTGTATTGACCGCGTTGGGCGGACGGACCCCGGGGGCGCACGTTGCCGAGCTGGGGTGCGGGTCGGGGTACGGCACCCGGCTGATCCTCGACGAGTTCGGCGCCGCGCGCGTCGACGCGGTAGACCTCGATCCGGCGATGATTACTCGCGCTCGCCACCGCCTGCGCCGCCACACCGGCAGGGCACACCTCGCCCGAGGTAGCGCAACGGACCTGCGTTCAGCATTGCACGACGTTGGCGGCGGGCAGAACGGTACTTATGACGCAGTCTTCGACTTCGCGATCATTCACCACATCCCGAACTGGCGGGAAGCCTTGGACGAGGTGGCCCGCGTACTCAAACCGGGTGGGCGGTTCTTCTTTGACGAGGTCACCGCGACCGCCCTTGCTCGGCCGACCTACCAAGTGCTGTTTGACCATCCGAGCGAGGATCGGTTCACCGCCGGTGAATTCCTGCACGAGTTGTCCCACCACGGTCTCGAGGTCGGCGAGCGGTGGCGAACACGCATCGGCGGGGACTACCTGTTGGGTGTCGCCACACGGCAATAGTGAGGTCGACGTGGTGTCTCGGCGGTCGCCCACCACGACGACGTTTCGAACCTTCTCTCACGCGGTGCAGTGGTTAGAGGAGCGCACAGCCTTCAACTACTATCGTGGTTAGTAAACCTAGTCCAGCGCCGAGTGGGAGGGTTCGACAATCGATGGGCCGCGTAAGAGGGACTCGAGCTACCGAAGAGCCACGTGATCGCCGATCGACTCACGGTGGGCGGCCGCAGTGCTCGGACTCTCGTGAATGCCGCGGGTCGGTCCGGGCCGGTATCCCGCGACTGCTGATGCTCGCAACGCTGACGGCGGTGGTGATGGTGTTGACCTCGTGCAGCTCGACCGGAGGTGCCGCCTTCAGCAACGAGATTCGGGCCGTTGACAGCTTCGCCGACATCACACAACCTTCCATCGCTGTGGCCACTGAAGGTGGCGGGCGACTTGCGCCCAACGCGGTCGTCGAACCTGGGCTTCCTATTGTTGTCACGGCCAGTCGCGGCGCGTTGACTAACGTCCGTATTCCCACAGCCAGCGGCCGTCCCTTGGCGGGCTCCCTGAGCGAGGACGGCTCAACGTGGACAAGCACCCAGCCCCTGGGGTATTCGAAGCGATACGTGGTTCAAGCCGAGGCCGTGGGCGTGGGCGGTCGATCGGTCGTCTCGCAGCGTTTCACCACGACCTCACCGGAATCGTTGACCAGCGCGGCCATCCTCGGCGAGAAAACCGTCGGGATCGCCCACACGATCGGCGTGCGGTTCGCCGATCCCATCCCCGACCGAAAGAAGGCACAGGCGGCGATCACCGTGTCGTCTGACCCCCAGATGCAGGGTGCGTTCTATTGGATCAGCGACTCCGAGGTCCGGTGGAGGCCCGAACGCTTCTGGACACCGGGCACCAAAGTCAGTGTCGCCGTCAACATTTACGGAGTCGACCTCGGCGACGGGCTCTACGGCGACGAGAACTTGTCCTACGACTTCACCATTGGCAGAGCTCAGGAAATCGTCGCCGACGACAACACCAAAACAATCGTCGTCAAACGAGACGGCAAGGTCATCCGCACCATGCCGACCTCGTTCGGCAAAGACAGCACTCCGACGCCCCGCGGCATCTACATGATCGGAGATCGCGTCGAGCACATCATCATGGACTCGTCCACCTACGGAGTGCCTGTCGAGTCCGCAGCGGGATACCGCACACCCGTTCAATGGGCGGTGCAAATGTCCTACAGCGGCATCTACATGCACGGCGCACCGTGGTCGATGTCGGCGCAAGGCAACAGCAACGTCAGCAACGGTTGCCCAAACCTGAGTCCCGCAGACGCGGAATGGCTCGTCAAGAACACCCTGCGCGGTGACCCCGTCACGGTCAAGAACACCAACGCCGACACACTGTCGGGAGTCGATGGACTCGGCGACTGGAACATCCCGTGGTCACAGTGGAAGAAGGGCAACACCGACACCTAGGCGCCCCCCGCCTGGCTGGAGCTTGTCGACGCCACTCGCCATATCGATGGGTGTTGAGGTATTCGCGCCGGCACGCCTATAGTAAGCCATATCAATAAACGTAAGGATGTTGATATGACTCAGGAGTCGGTGGACACATGCGACCTGCTGTGCCTCGATCTACCGCACGCAGAAACAATCCGGACTGCGCTACCCGAGGTGACCGCGGTCGACAGTGCCGCCGCCGGAGCTCGCGCACTCGGTGATCCCACCCGGCTGCGAGTGGCAACGGCGTTGCTGTCGGGCGAGGAATTATGCGTCTGCGACCTCGCGTGGGTGGTAGGCCTGGCGCAGAACCTTGTCTCGCACCATCTGCGCCTACTCAAGGGCGCCGGCCTGGTGACCGGGCGCCGGCACGGACGGTTAGTGATGTACGCGTTGACCCCCTCCGGCCACGCTCTCGTGACAGCGGTTCTCGCGATTGCAGGACTCTCCACCGCAGCCACGACGACACCGTCGGCGGCCACAGTGCAGGGGCGAGCTCATGGCTGACGCATGCTGCGGGCCATCAGATCCCGCCGACCTCGACGCCGAGGTCGATCAGGGCCCGGTTCGGTTGTGGCAGGTGCGCGAGCTGCGTTTCGCCGCCGCCGCAGCAGTGTTCCTCGCGCTCGGCTGGATCATCGGAGACTCTCTATCAGAGACCGCGGGCATCGTCGTGGAACTGGTCGCGGTCGTCGTCGCTGCCTCAACGTTCGTGCCGTCGACGCTGATGTCGCTGCGCCACGGGCGCATCGGTGTCGGAACGCTGATGACGATCGCCGCGATCGGGGCTGTGGCGCTGGGCCAAATACCCGAGGCTGCGCTGCTGGGAATCTTGTTCTCGGTCGCTGAAGGACTCGAGCATTACGCGGTCACCAAGACCCGGCGCGGGCTGCGGGCACTGCTCGCGCTCGTTCCACCGACCGCGTCGGTGATTCGTGAGGGTCGCGAGATCACCGTGTCCCCTGATGAGTTGATCATCGGCGATGTGCTGGTGGTGCGTCCCGGTGAGCGCGCGTCGACCGACGGGACGATCACCGCGGGCACTACCAGCGTGGATATGTCGGCGATCACCGGCGAATCTGTTCCGGTGGAGGCGGGTCCGGGCGACTTGCTCTACGCCGGCGCGATTAACGGTGGCGGTGCGATCGAAGTCCGCGTGACCGCCCGCGCCGCGGATAGTTCCCTGGCCCGCATCGTTCACATCGTCGAGCAAGCGCAGGAACGCAAAGGCGCCGGCCAACGTCTCGCCGACCGCATCGCCCGCCCCCTGGTCCCGGCCATCATGGTGCTCGCGGCGCTCGTGGCAGGTATCGGTGCGCTGCTCGGTGATCCCCTGCTGTGGCTCGAACGCGGCCTGGTAGTCCTCGTTGCCGCGTCCCCGTGTGCGTTGGCGATCGCGGTGCCGCTGACGGTGGTCGCCGCGATCGGCGCCGCCAGCCGCCATGGCGCATTGGTCAAAGGCGGTGCTGCACTAGAGGAGTTGGGACGGGTCCGCGTCGTCGCACTGGACAAAACCGGCACCTTGACCCGCGGCACTCCGGAGGTCATCGCCGTGGTGAGCACCCCCGAAATCACCCGCGAGGACGCGTTGTCCTATGCCGCCGCGCTCGAGGCACGCAGCGAGCACCCGCTGGCGAGTGCGATTCTCGCGGCCGCACCTGCTCTGGGCTCACCTGCCGAGGACGTCACCGCGATCGCCGGTCACGGACTCACCGGCCAGATACGCGGACAGCAACTGCGCCTGGGCAAACCCGGGTGGCTCGATCCTGGCGCGCTCGCCGGCGATGTCACCCGGTTGCAGAGCGACGGTGCCACCGTCGTGCTGATCGAACGCGATGGCACCGTCGTCGCCGCCATCGCCGTCCGCGATGAGCTTCGCCCCGAGGCCGCTGAAACGGTCGCTCAGCTGACGGCGCTGGGTGTCAACTCGGTCATGCTGACCGGGGACAACGATCGCACCGCACACGCCTTGGCCACGGCGGCCGGAATCAGCACCGTCCATTCCGAACTGCTTCCCGAAGACAAAGCCGACTTGCTGCCCACACTGGCGCGCGGGCGGGCGATCGCCATGGTCGGCGACGGCGTCAACGACGCCCCAGCGTTGGCCACCGCCGATGTCGGAATCGCGATGGGAGCGATGGGTACCGACGTCGCCATCGAAACCGCCGATGTGGCGTTGATGGGCGAAGATCTCCGCCATCTCCCACAAGTGCTGTCCCACGCTCGGCGCGCACGCCGAATCATGGTGCAGAACATAGGATTCTCTCTGGCCATCATCGGTGTTCTGATTCCGCTGGCCGCCACGGGCGTCCTCGGCCTGGCCACAGTGGTCTTCGTCCACGAACTCGCAGAAGTGCTGGTGATCGCCAACGCGATTCGCGCCGCCCGGACGAAAGCACTGCCGGGCACCGGCGCCGTGCACCGGGTAACCCCCGGCAAGCTCAACATCTCGGTGGCGGCCTACCACGACACAGGCGACGCCTGCTGCGCCCCGGTATCAGCCACCACCACCGATCAGCCACGGCCGGTGCCCGAGGCACCCCTGCTGCCGGCTCCACGATTACGCGGCGCGGCGACCAGCACGAGTTGTGCTGCCACAACAGAACCAGGGTGCAGCTGCTGTTCGAGCCCGTCGGATGACGCCGATGACACACCGAGTAGCTCACCAACGCCTCATCGCGAACGCCACTGAGGCACATCACGCCGCGTCAGGTGCGTTGGCGTGATCTCCACGTGCGTACAACCAGTGCCGCCAGGACCGCGGCAGCACAGATCCCTTCTCCTGCTGCTCCGATCCGCGTAGCCAGAGTCGTCGTTGTCCTCAGCGGCACCCGCGCGATGAGGACATCGGGGGTGAACAGCGCTGTGCGTTGTGCAACGGCCCCATCAGGCTCGATGATCGCGCTCACCCCACTGGTTGCTGCGATGACTACCGCCCTACCGTGCTCGACTGCCCGCACCCGCGACATCGCGAGTTGCTGGTAGGTCATCTCGGTGCGCCCAAACGTCGCGTTGTTGGTCGGCACGGCGATCAGTTGCGCGCCGGCGCGCACCGAGTCGGTCACCAGATCGTCGAACGCGACTTCGTAGCAGGTCGCTACCGCCACCGGTACACCTGCAAGATCGACGACACCATTGCCCGTGCCAGGAACGAAGTTGCCGGCCCGGCTGGCGTAGGACGACAGCTGTGTCATCAGTTCCCGCAGCGGCAAGTACTCCCCGAACGGCACCAGCTGACGTTTGTCGTGCTCCTGACCAGGACCGGTAACCGGATCCCACACCACCAACGTGTTGCGGGACGTGCCGTTGCTCCCGGCGATCACCGCTCCCACCAGGATCGGCACCCCGATCGCCCGCGCGGCACGATCAATCTGCGCCGCAGCATCGCGGTTACCGAACGGGTCGATGTCGGATGAGTTCTCCGGCCACACCACCACATCGGGACGCACGACCCGCCCAGAGCGGATCTCCTCGGCCAGGTCGAGGGTGCGTTGGACATGATTGTCGAGCACTGCGCGTCGCTGAGCATTGAAATCCAACCCCAGCCGCGGCACATTGCCCTGCACCACTGCCACCGTCACCGACCGCTCCCCCGCGTCATCGCCTCCCCCCGCGGGCGTCATCGTCCACACCAGCAGTCCAATCACGGCAACCGTGGCCGCAGGCCCGGCCAACGTCTGAGGCTGCCGGCGGACCACGGCCCCCGCCGCCGCGGCCAGGGCCGCGCCGAGCAGCACCACAACGAACGACAACCCCGGCGCGCCGGCCAGCGCCGCCAACGGCAGGAGCAACCCGTCCGGTTGACCGAATGCGATTCGGCCCCAGGGGAAACCGCCAAACGGTATCCGGGAACGAATAGCTTCGACTGCCACCCAGGCGCCTGCCAACCACACCGGCGCGCCGCGCCATCTGCCCAGTGCCGCTGCCAACGCCCCGAAGATCCCGAACGCCACCGCCTGGACTGCTGCCAAGACCAGCCACGGCACCGCACCCACATAGATGCCGACCCACGGCAGCAAAGGCACGAAAAACCCCAGCCCAGCCAGATAGCCATAGCCGGATGCCGCCCACAACGACCGCCCCCGCAGCGTCACCACCAGAACCGCGATAGCCAACGGGGCGAGGAACCACAGCTGACGCGGAGGGAAACTCACGTACAGCATGCCGCCGGCGCCGACGGCAGCAGCGCTGCGCAGCACCGGATGAAGCATCGGTGGAAACGACGCACCGGCCCGCCGAGCACCCGAAGAACTCACCACCGCGCACCGCACCCCTCACCGAAATTTGTCGAGCGCACCGATCCGCCCGCGGTCGCCCGGCCGGGGCCGCGCGCCTGTAAACTACTAGCTAACGTAGTAGTAGTTTGACGGGAGTGAACATCGTGGCAGGTCAAGCGCTGAAGATTCGACTCGAGTCGAGGATGCCCCGGTGAGCCGCACCGTCAAGATCTCACTCGCCGTAGTGTTCGTGTTCTGCCTGGCGCTGACAGTGGTGTTCGTGGTGTCCCGGGCCGGCGACAGCGAACAGGCTGCCGCCCAGGCGAGCATGACGGTACGGGATGATTCCCCACGTCTATCGACTCCGACCGAGTCCAAGGCAACATTCGTGGAATTCCTGGACTTCGAATGTGAAGGGTGCGGGGCGGCATACCCGGCGGTGGAGCAGCTTCGCCAAACATACGGCGATCAGGTCACTTTCGTGGTCCGCTACTTCCCGCTCCCCGGGCATTTCAACGCTGACCGCGCGGCACGGGCCGTGGCTGCCGCGGCCGAGCAAGGTCAGTTCGAACCGATGTACCGCAAGATGTTCGACACCCAACGCAGCTGGGGTGAGCAGCGGGTACCGCTGGATGATCTGTTCTTCTCCTATGCCCAGGAGCTCGGTCTGGACATGGATCGATTCGCCGCCGACTACAACTCGCAGGCCACCCGCGAACTCATCGACCGCGATGTCGCTGACGGCAAAGCGCTGGGTGTCACCGGTACACCCACCTTCTTCATCAACGATGAACTGATCAAACCCGAGAGCTATGGCGATCTGAGCTCGGCGCTCGAATCCGCAGTACGCCAGTGACCGTCCCACCACCACCCCGCCAGGCCTCGCCATCCTCACCCTCGGCGCCAGTGACACGATTCCCAGTGTCTCCGCGACTGCTCGGGTGGATCCTTGCGGTCTGCGGAGGTATCGGGCTCATCGCTGCGTTCACGCTGACGGTTGAAAAGTTCGAACTGGCAACCGATCCGGCGTACACACCGACCTGCAGTATCAACCCGATCGTCAATTGCGGATCGGTGATGGACACCCCCCAGGCGGTCGTCTTCGGGTTTCCCAACTCACTGATCGGAATTGCCGGCTTCTCCGCGCTGATTGCTGTCGCGGTCCTGATGGGGAGCCGGCCGCCCACCTGGGTCATGATCGGGCTGCAGAGTGGGTTGACGGGTGCGGTGGTGTTCGTCCATTGGCTGATCTTCCAGAGCCTGTACCGAATCAACGCGCTCTGTCCGTACTGCATGGCCGTGTGGGTGGTTGTCGTGGTTGCCTTTTGGTATGTGAGCCTGCGCAATGCCGACCATTTCTGCCCACCCGGGACAGCACGCCGAGCCCTCGATGCGATCCTCACGGTGCACACCGTGGTACCGCTGGTGTGGGTGCTGGCAGTGATCGCCCTTATCGCCCACCGTTTCTGGTGGTACTGGTCGACGCTGATGTGACACCTCCGCGGCAGCGCCCGGCCGAGACGGCAGACTCGTGTAGCAGAGATCTGCACTCGCGCAGACCGCAGGTGTGGTGTGACGCCGATGTGATCCCTCACGGGTGATGGGTGGCTAACGCTTCCTCGTGGTGGCGCTGGGCGCTGGTCTCGAGCTGGAAGGTGGAATGCTCGAAGGAGATGGCGAAGTGGGTCGCCACGCAGGTCCGGATGTCATCCAAGATGGTGGGGGCGTGGCCGTCCTGGAAGCAGTCGTCATCGACCACAATGTGAGCGCTGATGATCGGTAGGCCCGTGGCCACCGTCGATGCGTGAAGGTCGTGCACGTCGTGCACACGATCCATCTCGAGGATGTGGGCCCTGACGTCGTCGAGATCGATCCCTTTCGGGGTGAATTCCATCAGCACCCGCGTCGTCTCGGCCATGAGTTTGAGGGCGCGGGGTGCGATGAGCGCGGCGATGAACAACCCGGCCAGCGCGTCAGCTTGTTGGAAACCGGTGGTAGCGATGACGATTGCGGCGACGATCACACCCAGCGACCCCAGTGCGTCGTTGAGGACCTCCAGAAACGCCGCTCGCATGTTGAAGTTGGCGCCGCGTCCCGAGGCGAGCACAAGCATGGCGACGATGTTCGCCACGAGCCCGATGACTCCGAAGAGCAGGAGTTCGGTCGAGGGCACCTCGGGTGGCGAGAACAGTCGTCGTACGCCTTCGACAGCAGCGTAGAGGCCCACAGCGAGCAGCAGCGAGGCCTGCCCCAGAGCGGCGATGACCTCGATGCGCCGCAATCCCCACGTGCGGGTTTTGCTGACCGGGCGGTGCATCACGGTTGCTGCGACGAGCGCGACCGCTAAACCGATCGCATCTGTCGCGGCGTGTGCGGTGTCGGTCAGCAGCGCCAGACTTCCCGTGATCACCGACCCGACAAGCTGGGCCACGACAATGATCCCCGTCAGAGCAAACGCGATCGCCAACCGGACACGCAGCGACGAGTCGCTGGATGCGGGGTCGGTTGGTCCGTGATTGTGTCCGGCTCCCATGCGTCGTACTCCCTCTCATCCACACCCAGATAGCTACGCTGTCCACATATATCAATACATGCGCATGTGACTATATGACAGATCGGGGCGGAACGGAACCGGCGGATCACGTCACGACTGAATCGGGATGTGCTGAGATGGCCCGACGTCGGCGGCGTGATGCCGGTGGTATTGGGTCCGTCGAAACGGCGCCGCCACTACAGGCCTCAGATGGGTAGTTGGGTATCGGTGATGAACGCGTCGCGGACCCACACGATGAATTGATCCCACAGGCCGGTAATCAAGGCGATACCTACCGCGATCATCATGGCGCCGCCGACGATCTGGATCATGCGGGCGTGGGTCCGCAACCAGCCGAGGCTGCGCAACGCCCACGCCGAGGAAAACGCAAGCACGACAAAAGGAATACCAAGGCCCGCGCAGTACGCCACGATCAGCGCGACGCCCTTCGCTGCGGTGGCACCTTCGGTGCCGCTGGCCGTAGCAATGACCGCCGCGAGCGTGGGCCCTAGGCATGGGGTCCACCCGAGTGCAAAGACCCCGCCGAGCAGCGGAGCGCCGGCGATGTTGGAGACGCGGCGGGGGGCGAACCGTCGTTCCTGTTGCAGTGCCGGCACCAGCCCGATGAACACCAGACCCATGATGATGGTGACCACGCCGCCGATGCGCTGGAGGACTTCACGATTCACCACGAAAGTGGTGGTGACTCCGAGTACGGTGGCGGTCGCTGCCACGAAGACCACGGTGAAACCGAGGACGAACAGGCCTGCGGCGAGCGCCACGCGCGAACGACCCCGCTTGTTCGGCTCCCCCACCGACACCGCAGGCGCCTCGGCGCCGACCACGCCAGCCAGATACGACAGATACCCCGGAACGAGGGGGACCACGCACGGTGAGGCGAACGACACCAGTCCGGCGATCACGCACGCGAGCAGCGCCAGTAGGAGCGGACCGCTGGCGACGAGGTTGGCAAACGTCTCGCCGACCGCGGCCTGCACTTCGACCGACTGCGGGGTCATTGGGGTGGTGCCACAGGCTCGGCGAGAACTCGCTGAACTGTTGACCCGAGTTCGTCGGCGGTGATGGCCTTGAGGAACACCGCGGCCGGACGGTGGTCGCGGTCGAGCACGATGGTGGTCGGCACCACCGACGTTGGGGTGGTCAGCGCAGCCAGGGTCAGACCGGCAAAGTCGTAGATCGAGGGAAAGGCGACTTTTCTGTCGATAATGAAGTCCTTCGCTGCCTGCCGGTTGTCGCGCAGATTGATACCGAGGAACTCGACTCCCGAGGCCTTGTTCTGGGCGTAGACATGCTCGAGGTCGTCGGCTTCTCCCCGGCAGGGTCCGCACCACGAACCCCAGACGTTGATGACGACGACTTTGCCTGCGAAGTCGTCGAGTCCGATGGTCTGGTCGGTCACCACGTCAGGGCCGGAGACGGTAGCGATCCTCTGACGGCTCGCGGGCGGATCGTAGGTGATGACCGTCTGCCCGCCGGGCGAGACGAACTGAAAGGTTCCCCCCTGCGCAACGGCGTCGTCGCCAGCGCTACCACAACCCGACGCTACCCACGGCACCACGCATATCAGCGCCAGGACCGCCGCCCGCACCGCGGATACCCTTCTCCCCTGCTGCACCAGCACTCCTCGACGTTGATCTACTACGCAGCGTGGTAGATCACCATTCGACTTGTCAACATAGGCATAGTTTTTGTGGCCCTCACCCGACCGGTGGCCGACTTTCTGCGGCGTACATGTGTGACGTTCACCGAGTGCGTTAGGAACGCCCACCTGCTAATACGTTCGGACTCGGGCGTGTTTCCCGACTCGGCAGTCACTGCCCATCCGCAACTACATCACCTAGTAGTAGAGGCCCCGCGATTGCGATGGGCACTCAATCAGATCGTGTTACTGCTGTGACCTGTGGGGCCTATGGTTCGAACGGAGGGCTGCCGATCGTGGCCTCATGTGCACCTGGCGTGTGGTGCTGAACGTCAGTGCGTCGCGCCCGTCTCCGGAAGGTCTCGCTGGCATGCCTATGTCGTCCCTCACCCGCCGCTGCGGCGCTCCACGGCCTTGTCTGAGACTGGGGGTCGCAGGAATCGTTGCTGCGGTTCTGCTGAGCTTCTCGGTCGACGCTCGAGCACGAGCCGACGCCGATACCGCCCATGTGACTCAGCAGTTCGCCCAACTGGTCGCCGAGACGATCTCGGCAACACTGGGCGGCCCGGCGATGGGAACCCTCGCCGACGAGATCCGAACAGTCAGCACATGTCTGGCCGACCGAGCGCGCCCAGTCGAGCCGCCAGTGCCAGCCGAGGATCCCATCACTGCGGTGGGATGCTTCGCCGCCGTGCTCGGTGCGGGACGAGCAGCCGCCGAACTGATTGTCGACGCGCTGCCGATCGGGCGGTTGCTGGCGCTTCTGGCTTTCGAGATGCGTCCCCATGATCCCGCGGCTGCGCACCCGGCACCAGCCGGTCCACCCGTCTATTCGTCGCCGTCGCCGGGGTCGGTGGTCGCTCCCACGAACGGCCGAGTCACCTCCACCTTCGGTGACGGCCGCGGCCATCAGGGTATGGACATCGGCAACGACCTGGGGGCACCGATTTTCGCGGTCACCGACGGCGAAGTGATCAACTCGGGGCCAGCTGAAGGCTTCGGGTTGTGGGTACGCATCCGGCATGCCGACGGAACAATCACGACCTACGGCCACAACGACGACAATCTCATCAACGCGACAGCACCGGTCACGGTCGGTCAACCCATTGCCACGGTGGGCAATCGTGGCAACTCGACCGGGCCTCACCTGCACTTCGAGGTTGCTGATGCATCCGGCGCCGCCCTCGACCCGGTGCGATGGCTCGCCGAACGCGGCGTCAGTCTGCCCTCCGACAGCGACGCCGAACCTACTATCACGCCCAACGAACCGCCGAGCACCGGAAGCGCAGACCTCTGGCGGTAAGGGTGGCTGCGGCGCACGGTCGCGACTTACCGGTCGGGCCGAACTCAATGAGGGAGGCGACGTTTCGCCGCGGTTCTGTCGCCTCCCGGTCGAGACTCGGGATTCCAGTACCAACTATGCTACCTAGTAGTTAATCGACTACAGTCCGTAGTAACGGCCCGGGAAGTCGCACGCACGATGCGCGTGTTGCTTCGATCAGGGCCACCATTTTCCGAGTCAGATGGAGGCCTCATGACCGCGGTGTCCCCGCGCCCGCCCGAGGTGGTCGCCACGCGGCCCTATCCCGAGCGGCGAAAGGCCAAAGGGTCATTCATCTACACGATGCTGACCACGACCGATCACAAGCTGATCGGCATGATGTACATCGTCGCGTGCTTCGGGTTCTTCCTCATCGGCGGATTGATGGCGCTGCTGATGCGCGGAGAACTTACGACGCCGGGCATGCAATTCCTCTCGACCGAGCAGTACAACCAGCTGTTCACCATGCACGGCACGATCATGCTGCTGATGTATGCCACCCCCATCGTGATCGGCTTCGCCAACTTCGTACTGCCCCTGCAGATCGGCGCTCCCGACGTCGCCTTCCCGCGACTCAACGCACTGGGTTTCTGGCTGTTCGTCTTCGGTTCGACCATCGCGATCGCCGGCTTCATCACCCCGGGTGGCGCCGCGGACTTCGGCTGGACCGCCTACACCCCGCTCAGCGACGCCATCCACTCACCCGGCGTCGGCTCCGACATGTGGTTTCTCGGACTGACCGTGTCTGGTCTGGGCACCATCCTGGGCGCGGTCAACATGGTCACCACGGTCATCTGTCTGCGCGCACCGGGAATGACGATGTTCCGCATGCCCATCTTCACGTGGAACATCCTGGTCACCAGTGTGCTGATCTTGCTGGTGTTCCCGCTGCTCACCGCGGCATTGCTTGGCGCCGAAGTCGACCGCCAGTTCGGCGCGCATCTGTTCGATCCAGCCAACGGCGGCGCCATTCTCTGGCAGCACATGTTCTGGTTCTTCGGTCACCCCGAGGTGTACATCATCGCGCTGCCGTTCTTCGGCATCGTCTCCGAGATCTTCCCGGTCTTCAGCCGTAAACCGTTGTTCGGGTACTCAGGACTGGTCTACGCCACCCTCGCCATCGCCGCCCTGTCGGTCGCGGTGTGGGCACACCACATGTACGTCACCGGTGCCGTGCTGTTGCCGTTCTTCTCCTTCATGACCTTCCTGATCGCGGTACCCACGGGCGTGAAGTTCTTCAACTGGATCGGCACAATGTGGCGCGGCCACATGACCTTTGAAACCCCGATGCTGTTCTCGGTCGGCTTCATGGTCACCTTCCTGTTCGGCGGACTCACCGGTGTGCTGTTGGCCAGTCCGCCGATCGACTTCCAACTCTCCGACAGCTACTTCGTGGTGGCCCACTTCCACTACGTGCTCTTCGGCACGATCGTGTTCGCCACCTACGCCGGCATCTACTTCTGGTTCCCGAAGATGACCGGCCGACTGCTCGACGAACGCTTGGGCAAGATCCACTTCTGGTTGACGTTCATTGGCTTTCACCTCACCTTCTTGGTGCAGCACTGGCTCGGAGCCGAAGGCATGCCCCGCCGGTACGCCGACTACCTGCCCTCAGACGGCTTCACCACGCTCAACATCATCTCCACCGCCGGCGCGTTCGTCCTCGGCGTCTCGACACTGCCGTTCCTGTGGAACGTCTTCCGCAGCTACCGCTACGGCGAGGTCGTGACCGTCGACGATCCATGGGGCTTCGGCAACTCGCTGGAGTGGGCCACCAGCTGCCCGCCGCCGCGCCACAACTTCACCGAACTGCCCCGCATCCGGTCAGAACGTCCGGCGTTCGAACTGCACTACCCGCACATGGTGGAGCGGATGCGCGCCGAAGCCCACGTCGGCACACGGCACGGTGAACCCAGCGAGGCGGCCGAAGAAGTCCGCCGTGCGCCGCTGACCACCGGAGACCACGAAGCATCTACAGATCCCGACCCGGAGAGCCGACCGTGAGCAACTACCCCTACCCAGCACTCGACCAGGCCCCCGTCCCGCGATCGCGCCGCCCGCTGACCGTTCCGCGGTGGTTCGCCATCCTCGCAGTCGGCTACACCGCGGTGATGACCTTTGCGCTGACCCTGCTCGCAGGCTCTGTCCTCGCTCAGGGCACTCCACTGCTGCTGTGGCTGATCGCGGCGACCGCGGCAATGTGTGCGGCCCGCGGTGCGGCCGCCGTCGCGACCCGAGCGATGAGGCCAGCACGAGGCCGTGCGGCGCGACCCTAGGCGAAGAAACTCACCACCATCCCCAGGTGGAGAACTCGTCGCACCGCGCGGCGGCGAGACCCGCAGCCACCAGGGCCTCCAAGATCACCGGGCCTGACTGAGGCCACCATCGTGCACTAGGTACCGATCACGCAGGGTGCCGCGATAACGCGCGACCGGCTTGGGCGTATGTCGCGAAGGCACGCGCGGGCTGCGATCGACACGCTGCGACGAGCGCCGGTCAGCGGCCGCTGCTCTCGGTGGCGCAAACAGACGCGACGCTCGTGGGTGTCGAGCAGTAGCAGCCCCTGTCGAGCGAATATGGCGTGACGGGGACTTACGCGGTGAGTCCATGTACGAGAACTGACAACACCGGAAGTGCCGCAGCCGTACACAACGCAGCACCCAAGAGGGGTAGCACGCTCGCCGCAGCGTAGGTCGACTTCGTTGGCTCGATCGCGCCGTTCTCGAGCATCAGCAATCGGTAGCGCGTCGAGCGGGGCATGGGGGTCTCGGGGCCTACGCCCTGACTGGTCACGTGCGCGAGTGCGCTGCGCACGGCAGCTGTGCTGGTGACCCGAGCAGCCGACATGTCGGCATCTGCTTCGATCAAGGTCGCGACTGCCGCCGGCGCCCGGCGAAACAGCGGCACAAAGGGCAGAGCTCGTGCCATCACATCGCAGACCGCCAGAACGCGGTCGTGCCGGGACCTCAGATGGGCGAACTCGTGCGCTAGTACTGCGGCCCGCGCCTCGGCGGGCACGTCTGTGCGCAGCGCACTTGTTGCCACTACGAAGCCACTGCGCCCGCCGACGCAGTACGCCATGGGGTGGGGGTGATCGATCCAGAGCACGTCGGGGGTGTCGGGTTCGGTACTGCCCACCACAGCGACGACGTCGCGATGAAGACGGTGCACGCGATGCACGTCGCGGGTGTGCCGAGCGCACGACATCGCGGTGCGCGCGACCACGGCGATCAGGACCACGGCGACGGCAATGCCGTACACCTGGCTGAAATCGTCGCGCACCGCGTGCAGGACAGCTCCCGCGCACCGAGCCAAGGTGTCAACGAAGCGCTCGGCCGGCGGCGGGTCCGGCCACAACGCCGACAGCGCCGATAGAAACAACAATCCCACCGCCGTGGCGATACTGCTGACCCATGCGGTGATCAGTACCCGCGGTGACCATCGCTGGGGCAGTCGGTCGAGAACGTAGGGACCCAACACGCCCAGCACGGCCGCGCCCACCAGGTGGGCCAATGCGACGCTCACACTCTCAGCGCTTCCTCGGACGATCCGTCCGCGTCCGGGACAGGTGCTCGCTGAGGACCGCGCGCTCCTCGGGAGTAACCATCCGGGCGAAGTGCATCAGCACCGCCGTCGAATCGCCGCTGGCATCGAGCACCTGCCGCAGTGTCTGAGACGTCGCCTCCTCCCGCGACTGCAACGGGAAGTACCGATAGGCGCGGCTGATCTTCTCGCGACCCGCGAAGCCCTTCTTGTGCAGATTGGTGACCACGGTCAACACCGTCGTGTACGCCAAGTCGCGGTCGGCCAGCGCATCGACGATGTCGTGCACACTCATCGCCGCCGAAGCGCCCCACAGCACGTCCATCACCGCGCGTTCCAACGAACCCAACTGAGTCACCGTCGCCTGCCTGATCGCCTCGTATTTGCTGCCAGTCTAGAACAAACTACCCTGCTTAGTAGCCGAAGCCTGGTTGCCTCAGCCCTGCTGTCTCACTGCCCCATGGGGGCTCTCGCATCTCCTGCGGTGCCGTGCCCTCACCGCCTACTGAAAGCGCCCACCCGTGACCGACCTCGTTGACCACACGCACCCGACACGCCGCATCCAACTCGATGTGGGCGGAATGACCTGCGGTGCGTGCGCAGCTCGGGTGGAACGCAAACTCAACAAACTCGACGGCGTGCGCGCCTCGGTCAACTACGCCACTCGGCGAGCCACCGTGGAACTCGAGACCCACGCACACGTCGCCGATGCTATCGACGCCGTGCACACAGCAGGGTATGCGGCTGCGGAACTGTCCGAGCAGGCCCCTGCCGTCAACGAAGACTTAGCGACTGCGAAGGCACTGTTCACTCGGCTGATCGTCGCGCTAGCCCTGTTCGTGCCCCTGGCCAACCTCTCCGTGGTGCTTGCGGTCGTCCCCGACCTTCGCTTCCCCGGCTGGCAAGCAGTGTTGGTGGCGCTTGCCGCGCCGGTCGTGACCTACTGCGCGTGGCCCTTCTACCGCACCGCGGTGCGCACGTTGCGGACCGGCGTGGCCACGATGGACACCCTCGTCTCGCTGGGAGTGCTGGCCGCGACCGCGCTGTCGGTGTACTCAATGTTCTCGGCCGAGACGACGTCGACCGCAGGCCAGGGGGTGTGGTCGGCAATCTTCTCCAGTGACTCCATCTACCTCGAAGTTGCCGCCGGTGTCACCGTCTTCGTGCTGGCAGGACGCTACTACGAGGCGCGTGCCCGGACACAAGCTGTTCAAGCACTGACGGCGCTGGCCGCCCTGCGTGCCACCGACGCCCGAGTTGAGTGCGCAGGGGACACGACCATGCTCATACCCCTCGCGGAACTCAAAGTGGGGCAACGACTCATCGTGCTGCCGGGAGAGACCATTCCATCAGATGGGCAGGTGATCGAGGGCGCCGCCACTGTGGACCTCAGCGCCATGACCGGTGAGACGACGCCGGTTCAGGTGTCAGCCGAGCAAGGCTCCACCGCCGTCGGGGGCACGACGTGCCTCGACGGGCGACTACGCGTCGAAGTCACCGCAGTCGGTGAGGACACCCGCCTGGCCGAGATGATCGCGCTCGTCGACAGCGCGCAGACAGCCAAGGCTCGCGCTCAACGCGTCGCCGACCGTATCGCCGCGATCTTCGTTCCGTGTGTCATCGCCCTAGCCGCAGCCACTGTCGTGGGCTGGTCGCTCACCGGGGCGTCATGGGAGCACGCCGTGAGTGCCGCGGTGGCCGTGCTGGTCATCGCCTGTCCGTGCGCGCTGGGCCTGGCCATGCCCATGGCGCTGGTGATCGCTACCGGGCGAGGCGCCCAACTGGGCATCTTCCTCAAAGGACACGCCGCGTTGGAACTGTCCGGGACGATCGACGTGGTGGTCTTCGACAAGACCGGCACCCTCACCAACGGGCAGCCACACGTCACCGGCGTGTACACCGTCGACGACGACAGTGCCGAGCTGATCCTGGGCTGGGCGGCGACACTCGAGCAGCACACCAGCCACCCCATCGCCACCGCTATCGCTGCCGCAGCCGGTCCGCAGTCGCTTGCCGCACCGGTCGACGCGGTGGTCACCGACGTGGGTAGCGGCGTGCGAGGGGTGATCGACGGAGTGACGGTGCAGGTGGGTTCCCCGGCATGGATCGCCCGTAGCGCCGCGGTGCCCGCCGTGATCGACGCGCGGCGCGCTGACATCGAGCGCTCTGGGGGCACCGCGGTCTATGTCGCAGCCGATGATGCAGTCCGGGGCCTGATCGACATTCGCGATGGCATCAAACCCTCTGCCCGCCAGGCGGTCGATGAGTTGCACCGCATGGAAATTCGCACGTTCCTGGTCACCGGTGACAACGCCGGCGCAGCGCAGCGCACCGGGGAGCAGATCGGCATCGACGACGTGATCGCCGGGGTGCTCCCGGCCGAGAAGGTGGCCATCATCGACAATCTGCGCAGTAGTGGCGCCGGTGTGGCGATGGTCGGCGACGGCATCAACGACGGGCCCGCACTCGCGTCGGCTGATCTGGGCATTGCGATCGGACGCGGTACCGATGTTGCTATCGGCGCCGCCGACATCGTGTTAGTGCGCGATGACCTCACCACCGTCGCTCTGGCGCTGCAACTCGCCTCGGCCACGCGACGCACGATGCGCACCAATCTGGCATGGGCGTTCGGCTACAACCTCGCCGCGCTGCCGCTGGCTGCCGCTGGATTGCTCAATCCTCTGATCGCCGGGGCCGCAATGGCTTTGTCATCGTTTTTCGTCGTCTCCAACAGCCTGCGTTTGCAGAACTTCGCGCGTATAGACCGCTGAGGGCGACAGCGGCTGGGGTTGGGCCAACTGCGAGACCATCGCAGCGACGGTGTGGGAGGTGCCGGCATCGATGTCGGCGGATTCGGACCGATCGGGTCGGCGTTCGGCTCGCACCCACTGCGCCAACAGCACCAGGCAAACCAGCACCATCGGAATCTCGCTGATGACCGCAGCCACCACACCGCCCACCCATTGCGTGCGAGCCAGATCGGGATTCCACGGCAGCTGCAACTGGCTGTAGAAAGACTCGCCGATCACCGTGGTGGAGGTCATCAGCGCGATACCAAAGAAGGCGTGAAAAGGCATGACGGCGAACAGCAGACCAAGCCGCGCCAAAAACGGTAACTGTTTGGGTCCAGGATCGATCCCCACAGTCACCCAGAAGAACAGGTAGCCGGTGGCCAGGAACAGCACGCTCATCACGACGTGCCCCCAGTGGTAGCGGACGAGCACGTCGAACACCGGTGTGAAGTACACCAGATACGACGAGCCCACGAACAACGCGAACGCGGCAATCGGATTGAGCAGCAGCTGCAGGCCCCGCGAGCTGAGCACGATCAGCAGCGCCCGCCGGCACGCCGCGCCACCGGTGGTTCCGGTCGTCGGCAGCACCCTCAACAGCAAGGTGATCGGTGCACCACCCACCAGCAGGATGGGTGCGATCATGGTCAAACCCGTGTGTTCGGCCATGTGCACGCTGAACAACGCGTTGCCGTAGGCCTTGAGCCCAGAGCTGGTGGACACCACCACCACAGCGCACCCCGCGACCCACGACACCGTTCGCCGGATCGGCCACCGGTGTCCACTTGCCCGCTCCCGCCGGACGGCGACGAGATAGCCCACGACACCCACCACCGCCGCCACACCCACCACGAGATCAACACGCCACAGCGAGACCAGTGAACCGACATCGGGCGGGCCAGGAAGGGAATAACCCAGATAGACATCCCAGCCCGTGAATGGGTGGGCAATCAACCCGGGTGCGACCCTGGTGTCCATCACCGCCCAGCAGGCCACGGCCACCAGTGCGGTCGACGCGGCAAGGACAGAAGCGGTTGCCGGCGTCACCACGCCCCGGCGCAGGCGCACAAGGTCGGCCACCACCAGCACCGTCAGTACAGCCACCAACAGCCCCGCAGCGCGACCGAACGCCGACGACCACACATCGGGAGTCCGCAGCAGCAGCGTCACAGCCACCGCGCCCGCCAGTGCCATCACATCGGCGCCCAGGACAACGCCACCAACACGCCGGTCGGCCGCCTCGTCGATGGTCGCCGACCCCAGACCACGAACCCGGAACCGATCAGCCCACCGCAGCCCCACCGACAACGCCAAGCTCACTGCGAAGACAATGACCGCGCCGGTCGTGTAATCGTGGTCAGGACCCTGCGCGGCATTGCCGACCACGGGCAGCGCGAGCACACAAATCGCCGCGGGAACCACCAGCGCCGCCTGCATCGACCACCGCAGCGACACCGAACCGATCAGCACCACGACACCCGCAGCCACCACCACCAGCCACGCCAGCGCCGGCAAACTCACACTGAACGCGTAACCGACTTTGCCGCTCGAGACCATCGTGCCCACAGACACACCGGTGGTGTCTGCGGCCGCGGTGAAAGCCATGAAGAGCGCAACGACCACAGAGCACCCCGCGGCGCGACGGACGCGGCGAAACACTGGATAGACCGCAGCGTCGATGAAGCCTTGCGAGTCAGGGACGGCCGTGAGCACCATCGAGACCAGTCCCCCAAGCATCACCGCAGCCAACGCAAAGCCAGCGAAGTTGCCGACCACATCGGCGACAGCTGTGCCCGCCCCAGGATATGGATCTGCGCTTTCGACGTAGCGACTGGCGCCGGAGATCCAGGCGTAGATCACCAGCGCCACAATTAGCCCACCGACCAGCAGTGCAGCCATCAACCGGGGTACGGCTACGCCGCGCGGAGTTGACGGTGCGGTCGCCTCCGTCGACGGCTTCATATCACCCACCACCTACATGCTACTACTGCGCATAGTAATTACGGCGCACGGACTGTAGAACGGGTAGTCGTGGCTGATTCTCGGCTTGCTTGCCACCGCCTCGGTTCGCCGCGGGGCCGCGTCCGCGCGGGCCCTATCCAATCTTTCGCAGGATCGGTTCGGGCGCCCACTCCTCATCCCCGGTCTTTCCGCTCCCCCGGGTGCGCCGTGACGCTGGTCCGCCTTCGAGATCGGTGTCGGATCAGCGTCGAACGTTGATTACCCTAGGGGGGTATGGTACCAAGGTGGGAGTGGCTCAGTCGTCACTGCCGTGGGTGGGTCGGGGTATGGCCGCCCGGGGTATCGCCAGAAGGGAAGGGCAGCATCACTATGAGTACGTCTACCGTCACTGTCACCGGGATGACCTGCGGACATTGCGCCTCGTCGGTACGCGAACAGATCAGCACCCTCGACGGTGTCACCAATGTCGCCGTGGACGTGGCTAGCGGCCAGGTCACCATCGACAGCTCCGCTCCGCTGGAGCGTGACGCTATCCGCAGCGCAGTGCAAGAAGCCGGTTATCAACTCGCTGAGTGAGGTCGCGGGCCGGGCCGCCCCGGTGGTGGCCCGGCTCTCCTCGGCAGCGCAGCGTCGCTGGGCGATCTCCTGACAGACAGGATCATGACAATGAACGTGCCTTCTAGGCTGGGCCTTTTCGCTGGTGCGCTGGCGGTGGTCTTCGTGGCCGCCTACACTGTGGCAGCCGCGGTGGCCCCGGACCGGTCAGGCGCTGCTGGGTCGGACTCACCGGCGCACGCCGGACACCAGAGCGCACCGGCTTCGTCTGCCGCCGCGGCGCCGGGTGTGCGCGGGGTCACCGTCGGGTCGGGGGGTTATCTGCTGTCTGGACTCGCAGCGCCCGCGCAGGCCGGCCAGGCGGGCGTGTTGACGTTTTCGATCACCGACTCCGCCGGTTCGGCGGTCACCGACTACATGGTGGAACACGACAAACAACTGCACTTGATCGTGGTCCGGTCTGACGGCTCCGCATTCCGCCACGTGCACCCCACGGTGGATGCTGCTGGGCGGTGGTCGATTCCGTGGCAGTGGCAGACGGCCGGCACCTACCGGGTGTATGCCGATTTCGTTCCGGCAGCGACCGGTGAAACCTTAACGCTGACACGCACTCTCGAGGTGGGTGGAGACTATCAACCCCGCCCTCCAGCCGGTGAGTCGCGGCGGTCGGAGGTGGCCGGGTTCCAGGTCGAGGTGACCGGTGAGCTGCGCGCTGGCGCCGACTCAGAGCTGACTGTGACCGTGAGTCGCAACGGTCAGCCGGTCACCACCTTGCAGCCGTATCTGGGTGCCTTCGGGCATCTGGTGGCGTTGCGCGATGGCGACCTGGCCTACCTGCACGTGCATCCCGAAGGCTCGGCACCCACGCCAGGGCAGTTGTCCGGGCCGCAGGTGAGGTTTGCGACGAACGCACCGACACCGGGCCGCTACCTGCTCTATCTCGACTTCCAGGTCGACGGTCAGGTGCACACCGCGACGTTCGTCGTCGACACCGCTGCAGAGCGTGGTCGAGCAAGCGCGACATCCTCGTCGTCTCCGGCGTCGGTCCCGCCTGAGCACGCCGGGCACTGACCGCCCGTCATCCACCCGCCGGCTCAACCCACGTCTTGGAGTCCTCATGACCACCACTTCCCCGTCCCGCTCGACCGGGTCTGACATCGAACTCGCCGTCAGCGGAATGACGTGCGCGTCGTGCGCGATGCGTATCGAGCGCAAACTCAACAAGCTCGACGGTGTCGTTGCCACAGTCAATTACGCCACCGAGAAGGCGCGTATCACCACCTCGGGTGATCTGGATCCGCAGCTGCTGATTACCGAGATCGAGAACGCCGGTTATCAGGCCACGCTTCCGCCGTCGGCGCAGACCGGTGACGATGCGAGCGCGGCGGCGACCGGTGAGGCCGCCGGGGACCTCGAGCTGCAGGCATTACGCACTCGTCTGATCGGCGCGGTGGTGTTGTCGGTACCGGTCATCGCGATGGCGATGATCCCGGCGCTGCAGTTCACCTATTGGCAGTGGGCCTCGTTGACCCTGGCCGCCCCGGTCATCGTGTGGGCGGCGTGGCCGTTTCACCGCGCGGCCTGGGTGAACCTGCGTCACGGCACCGCCACCATGGACACCCTGATCTCGGTGGGTACCGGTGCGGCGTTGCTGTGGTCGTTGTACGCCCTGTTCTTCGGTACCGCCGGCACACCCGGGATGACCCATGGCTTCAGTTTCACCGTGGCGCCCTCCGACGGAGCGGGCAACATCTACCTCGAGGTGGCCGCCGGGGTCACCATGTTCGTACTCGCGGGCCGCTACTTCGAGAAACGCTCCAAACGGCAGGCCGGTGCAGCGCTGCGGGCGCTGCTGGAACTCGGCGCCAAAGACGTCGCTGTCATCAAAGACGGCCACGAACAACGGATCCCGATCAACAAGTTGTCGGTCGGCGAGGAGTTCATCGTGCGGCCGGGAGAGAAGATCGCCACCGACGGTGAGATCGTGTCGGGCACCTCGGCGATCGACGCCAGCATGCTCACCGGCGAATCGCTGCCGGTCGAAGTCGGTCCGGGCGATACCGTCACCGGGGCAACGGTCAACGCCGGCGGGCGGCTGCGCATACGCGCCACCCGCATCGGTGCCGATACCCAGCTAGCCCAGATGGCCACCCTGGTTGAACACGCCCAGTCCGGCAAGGCCCACGCCCAGCGGCTGGCCGACCGCATCTCGAGCATCTTCGTGCCCGTGGTCATCGCCATCGCTGTCGCGGTCCTGGGCGCCTGGATCGGGGCGGGTTATCCAATCGAGGCAGCGTTCACTGCTGCGGTGGCCGTGCTGATCATCGCCTGCCCCTGCGCGCTGGGATTGGCCACTCCGACCGCCCTGCTGGTCGGTACCGGACGGGGAGCCCAGCTCGGCATCCTCATCAAGGGGCCGGAAGTCTTGGAGACCACCCGCACGATCGACACCGTGGTCCTGGACAAGACCGGCACCGTCACGACCGGTCAGATGACGTTGCTGCACGTGCACACCGATGCCAGCACCTCCGACCGCGAAGTACTCGCCCTCGCCGGTGCGCTCGAAGACGCCTCCGAGCATCCCATCGCCACTGCCATCGCCGGCGCGGCACGCGCCGAGCTCGGCGCCCTGGCCGAGGTCGAGGAATTCACCAACATCGAAGGTATGGGAGTGCAGGGCACCGTCGAGGGCCACGCAGTCCTCGTCGGACGCGACAGCCTGCTCACCGACTGGGGCCTGTCGCTGGACGATCCCGATCTGACAGCTGCCCGCGAGTCCGCCGAAGCTGCAGGACAAACCGCAGTGATGGTGGCCTGGGACGGCCAGATCCGTGCGGTGCTGGTCGTCGCCGACGCCATCAAACCCACCAGCGCCGCAGCCGTCGCCCGACTGAAGGCCATGGGGTTGACTCCGGTCCTACTCACCGGTGACAACCAGAAGGCCGCCGAACACGTCGCACGCGAGGTCGGCATCTCCACCGTGATCGCCGAAGTCCTACCCGCCGACAAAGTCCAGGCCGTCACCGCACTGCAGAACGACGGCAAAGTCGTGGCCATGGTCGGCGACGGGGTCAACGACGCCGCAGCGCTGGCCTCGGCCGACCTCGGCCTGGCCATGGGCACCGGCACCGACGTGGCCATGCAAGCCGCCGACATCACCCTGGTCCGCGGCGACCTCAACGCCGCCGCGGACGCGATCGCCCTGGCCCGCAAGACGCTGGCGACGATTAAGACCAACCTGTTCTGGGCCTTCGCCTACAACGTCGCCGCCATCCCCCTCGCCGCACTCGGGTTGCTCAACCCCATGCTCGCCGGCGCCGCGATGGCTTTCTCCAGCGTGTTCGTCGTCAGCAACAGCCTGCGGCTTCGTGCCTTCACCGCACGCACCACACCCGGTGACGAGAACCGCCCCTTCCACACACCCTCGACACATACCCCCCAGGGGTATAAGGTGGCGTCATGAACGAGCACACCTCTGCTGAACACGCCGGTCACACGGCCGCCGATCAGCACCACCACGGCCAGGTTGAGCACCACGAGGCGGTGCTCGATCACACCGGACACCACCACCCCGATTCCTCTGCCGGACAACGCCATAACGGTTCCGGCGACCACGCCGGCCACGACAGTCACAGTGGTCACGGCGGTCACGGGCACGGCGGGCATGGTGACCATGTGGGCCAGTTCCGGCAGTTGTTCTGGATCATGCTCGTCCTCGCGGTGCCGGTCGTCGCGTTCTCACCGATGTTTGCCATGCTCATCGGCTATCAGCTGCCCGATACCGTCGTGGTGCAATGGATTTCCCCGGTACTGGGCACGGTGATGTTCGCCTGGGGCGGGCGTCCGTTCCTGTCGGGGGCCGTGAGCGAGGTGCGCTCGCGCACACCGGGCATGATGTTGCTGATCGCTCTGGCGATCACGGTGGCCTTCGTCGCCTCGTGGGGAGCCAGTCTCGAGGTTGTGCACCATGAACTGGACTTCTGGTGGGAACTGGCCCTGCTGATTGTCATCATGCTGCTGGGGCATTGGATCGAGATGCGGTCGCTGGCCCAGACGACCTCGGCGCTGGACTCGTTGGCGGCACTGCTGCCTGATGAGGCCGAACGCGTCGACGGTGAACAGATCAGCATTGTGGCCCCGGCGCAGTTGCAGGTCGGGGATGTGGTGATCGTGCGCCCTGGTGCCAGCGTTCCCGCCGACGGCCTGGTCATCGACGGAACCGCCGAGGTCGACGAATCAATGGTGACCGGTGAATCGCGCACCGTCCGCCGTGGCGGGGGTGATCCGGTCGTCGCTGGAACGGTGGCCACCGATTCCGGTTTGCGCGTGCAAGTCACCGCGACCGGTGAGAACACCGCGCTGGCCGGTATCCAGCGGCTGGTCACCGACGCCCAGAATTCGTCGTCACGTGCGCAACGCCTCGCCGATTCCGCGGCCGCGCTGCTGTTTTGGTTCGCACTGACCGCTGCGGTTATCACCGCGATCGTGTGGACGGTGATCGGTCAACCCGATGACGCGGTCATCCGCACGATCACCGTGCTGGTCATCGCCTGCCCGCACGCGCTCGGCCTGGCTATACCGCTGGTGGTCGCCATCGCCACCGAACGCGCTGCCCGCGGGGGGGTGTTGATCAAAGACCGCCTCGCCCTGGAAGCTATGCGCACCGTGGACGCAGTGCTGTTCGACAAGACCGGAACCCTCACCAAGGGGGAACCGACTGTGATCGCCGTCGAGCCCGCCCCTGGTAGCGACGCCGTCGACGTGCTGGCCGCCGCTGCCGCCGCCGAAGCGGACAGCGAACACCCCCTGGCCCGGGCGATTGTCGCCGCCGCCCGAGACCGGGCCCAGCAGATCCCCTCGGCCACCGAGTTCACCTCCTCACCCGCGGTCGGGGTCAGCGCCCATGTCGAAGGGACGGTCGTGCGGGTCGGCGGGCCGCGCATGCTCGAGGAGCACCGCCGGCACGAACTCGCCATCGCCGAGCAGTGGCGCGCCGACGGGGCCATCATCTTGCACGTCGTGCGTGACGACGAGGTCGTCGGCGCGATCAAACTCGCCGACGAAGTACGTGCGGAGTCCCGCCAAGCCGTCGACGCCCTGCACCATGTGGGGGTGGCGGTAGTGATGATCACCGGTGATGCCGAAGCGGTCGCGCACAGCGTCGCCGCAGACCTCGGTATCGACCGGGTCTTCGCCGGGGTGCGCCCTGAGGACAAAGCCGACAAGGTCGCCGAGTTGCAGCGCGAGGGCCGCAAAGTCGCCATGGTCGGCGACGGCGTCAACGATGCCCCCGCACTCGCTCAAGCCGACGTCGGCATCGCCATCGGCGCGGGCACCGACGTCGCGATCGCCTCGGCCGGAGTCATCCTCGCCAGCGATGACCCGCGTTCGGTGCTCTCGGTGATCGAACTGTCCAAGGCCAGCTACCGCAAGATGAAGCAAAACCTTTGGTGGGCAGCGGGATACAACCTGATCTCGGTGCCTCTGGCTGCCGGGATCCTCGCCCCGATCGGATTCGTGCTGCCCATGTCGGTCGGTGCCATCCTGATGTCGGCGTCCACGGTGGTCGTGGCTCTCAACGCCCAACTCCTGCGCCGCCTGGACCTACGCCCGCAGACCAGCACCACCCACGCGCTGCACGACACCCGCACCACAGCCAGCACCGGGTAAGGAAACAGACCCTTGAAAAGGAGATGATTGTCCGATGACGACATCGTCCGCACCGGAGAACGAGTGCGCACACACCGCGCACGGCTACATCAGTGACAAAAGCCGCTACCTCGCGCGACTCAAACGCATCGAGGGCCAAGCCCGCGGAATCCACCGCATGGTCGATGAAGAGCAATACTGCATCGACATCCTCACCCAGATATCGGCGCTGACCAAGGCGCTCGAAGGTGTCGCGCTCGGCCTGCTCGACGACCACCTCAAACACTGCGTCCTCGACGCCGCCCAGGCCGGCGGCGCCACCGCCGAGGACAAGATCGCCGAAGCCTCCGCCGCCATCGCCCGACTCGTCCGTTCCTGATCCCCACCCGCACAACCGATCACGCCCGACCCTCGGTGCGGACGCATCCGCTCACGTCCGTGGCTGTCGCACCCACTGCGGCACCACCGGCCCGCCCGGGGCCGGGCGTTCGGCCTCGGCATCAACGGCCAGCACCACCCCACGCTCGGCCAGCCACTGTGCGGGATCGACATTCACACCGGCGGGATCGAGAACCTCGAAATGCAGGTGCGGGCCGGTCGACACACCGCGGTTGCCCACCGTGGCCACGATCTGGCCCATCCGGACCCGAGTGCCCTGCTCGAGCAGATTCTCATCGTTGTGGCCGTAGGTGGTGATCGTTCCGTCATCGTGGCGGATCCGCATCCACAAGCCGAAGCCTTGCGCTGGGCCTGCGGTGATGATCTCCCCATCAGCCACCGCGACAATCGGAGCACCCAGATCGTTGCCGATGTCGATGCCCTGATGGCCGCGCCCATCCCCGAACGTCGAGGTGATCGAGCCGGCAGTAGGCGCCACCGCGCCACCGCTCCCCGGCACCGCAGCACCCGGAGCCCCCGGTTGTGGTTGCGGCCCATGCGGGACGCTGGGATCGTGCGGCACCAACGCTGCCACCAACGTTGCCACCAGACGAGCCAGCGGCAACGCATCGATGATGCGAAAGCCACTGAGCGGATCGACCGTCGAGGAAAACGCGCCGAAACACTCCAACGCGGCCACACTGCCGCCGTCGCTGCTCCCGGACTGCGCATGACCGCGTAAACACGCCGACGCATGCTTGATCGGCTCACCCAAGCTTGCTGCCGCCGCACCGCCCAGCGCCGCCTTGACCGTGTCCTGCACGAGAACCACCAACTCCCGGGCGACATGGTCATCGGGTGCGGCCGCCGCGGGCAGCACCGGCGCCCACGCCACACCCACTGCCGTCGCCACCGCGACCACCATGAGCATCCACCGCCTGTTCACAGCTCCCGCGAACGAAGCCACCATGTGCATACCGTCGAACCCTTCTGACGTCGACGTCGACCACCACTCGGGCGGATCGATGCCGAAAGTCCACGCCGAGAGAGCGACGCCCAGCATCACACCACTCACACCACTAGTCCCACCAGTCACACAGGTTTCCACGACTTCAGCCGTGATTTTCGTCGCGAGACATGCTTCTCGCAGGTCAGTAGGGAAGAGGCGAGGGCCCGAACCGCACCGAACTACTATCGTGGCTAGTAGAATTGTTATCGAAGCGCCACCTTTGTGTGGCGTCTGAAACAAGGAGGACTGATGTCGACAAAGCGCGCGCGGATCATGATCGGGGCATCAGCGGCGGGCCTGCTGGTGTTGGCAGGCTGTTCCGACACCGAGGGGCAAGACCACTCCTCGATGACGGAAATGGTCACCACCACCTCGATAGCGGCACCATCGTCTGCGGCCGACATGGGTGAACACAACGCGGCCGACATGACCTTCGCCCAGGAGATGATTTCCCATCACGCACAAGCGATCACGATGAGCAACATCCTGCTCGATAAGAGCGACATCAGTCCCGAGGTCGTCCGACTGGCCCAGAAGATTAAAGCCGCCCAGCAGCCCGAGATCGACCAGATGAAGTCCTGGGTGACCACGTGGGGGGCTTCAATGAGCTCGAGCTCGCAGGGCCACGACATGGGTCAGATGAGTGCCGGGGAATCGATGTCGCCATCAATGGGCGGTCACGACATGCCCGGGATGATGACCGAACAGCAGCTCCAACAGCTGCGCGAGGCCCAGGGGACCGCGGCGGCTCGCCTCTACCTCACGCAGATGATCGAGCACCACCGCGGCGCCGTCGCCATGGCCAAGACCGAGATCCAGGACGGGAAGAACCCCGAAGCCATCGCACTGGCGCGAAAGATCATCTCCGACCAGGAATCAGAGATCGCCGAGATGCAGCGACTGCTAGCCGGCCTGTAAGTGGCCCAGCCGCACCCGCCCGACGGCCTCGAGCAGATGACACGCTCGCTATCACCATCACAGCAGGCAAGCTACCGCCACCAGCGCCGACACGGCGCCGGTGGCGGTGATGACGGTAGGTAGGACAACAACCCCTGCAACCGTGGCAGCGGCCTTTGCGTGGTGACCACGTGACACACATCGCCGACCGTCATATAGCCGGTGCAAACGCGGCGCCACACTCGCAAAGTCACTGATCGACAACGCCCCCGCCGGAGAATCCGACGACCCGGCCGATCGGGCCAGCGTTCCCAACGCCGAGCACACAGTCCGGGTGCCGACCTGTTCGGCCGCCCGTGCATCAGCGGCCTGCTCGACGAGTGTCGCCACCTCATCAGCACCGCGAGCGAACAGCGGAATGAACGGCAACGCTCGGCCCAGAACCCCAGCGAGCAACACGATCGCGTGATGCCGCTGGCGTCGGTGTGCGCGTTCGTGAGCCATCACAGCATTCAGTTCAGCGCCGGTCAGGACGTCCTGCAAGCCCGTCGTCGCAGCGATCCCCGCGTTGCGGCCCGGCAAACAGAATGCCATCGGCCGCTGATCTCTGAGCCACCACACATCAGGAAACCGATCACAACGTTGGCCAACCAGACGTAACGATTGCAGATAGTGATCGCGTGCCCGGCGCATTGCGACCGCAGCACGTGCCACCAGGGCCACCACCCAAACGACCGCCGCCACCGTGCTGGCCAGCACCGCTACCCCAGCCACGGTCTCCACCTGGGCCGGCGCGCCGTGAGACAACACACGCAGGCAGGAGGCCACCGCTGACAACTTATGCACGCCGAAGTGGTTCGGCACCACCAGCACCGACACCGCAGCGACCCATAACGCCGTGAACATCGCCTGGGCGGCCGGCCACGCCACCAACACCCACCGAGCGTCGATGCGTGGCTGGATACGCACCATCCACCGCGGCCACCACCAACCCAGCAGAGCCGCTGCAGCCACCAGCACCACCGCCATGCTCATCAGCGCCTACCCAGGCGCCGACGGTGTTCAACTCGCTGGGACCGTTTCTCCATCAATCCTTCTTCCCTCGCCACACGGCACAGCACCCAAGTATGACCAGAACATCCGCCTGCATGCCCCAGGAACTCGGCATCGCAACCCATAGAACGCTGCCTACTAATGGAGATAGTATTTAGAGTTGATGTGGACAGGGGTCATAGTGAACCTCGCCGACAAGGGAGTGTTTCGGTGGTCACAGGTTTTGAGCACGTCGATGATGAGCAGCGCCGGTACCGAAAGGCCATGCGAGACGTCCGGCGGGCGCCAACACCCCACTCAGCGCACACTTTCTTCGCCGAAGCACATGGCCTCTGCACGACCAACCGCCGACGGCACGTCACCGCTCATCTAGGCATGGCGCGCCAGCTGGCGAAGCTCGGCGACAATCGAGGATCGATACACCACACGGCCGCAGCGATTGGCGTTGCCGCCAGGATTCGAGCCTGCCCTAGGTGACATGGCCGGCCGATCGTGCATGGTGCGTCGTCGACCCGCACTTCGCCACCATCGGTGCCAGTGCCGCCGCAATCGCCGACATCCTTACCGACTCGAGCATCGATACCGTCGACGACGACCCAAGAGTCGATCCCCCGCGCTACCTCTGATGGCGGAGCGGCAGCACAGCGGATCACCAGCTACGACGTCATAAGGTAAATTGTCGGCGAATTGCGTTGTGTAGCAATATCTTCCGTCACCAGTGACGAAAGTGAACGGGAATCACGGGGCCGAACGCCCCGGCTGATGTACATTCGCAACAGCGAACCGGATCACATTGGTGGCTCTTAGAGCGCGCCGATGGTGATGTTGTTCGTTGCACGCCAACAGCTTTGGCTACTTGTGACTGCGTCTGACCGCAGCTGGCTCGCGCGCCGCGAACATGCTTGCCCAGTTGTCGACTACAGCAAAGATCCGGTTTGCTAATGTGGCGACGCGTTCTTCTGAGTTGCCACACTCAGCCGAAGGCCGTTTCTCACAGGATCGGAGGGGAGGGCGGTGAGACCCCCTACTGTGCAGCCCCTCTCCCCTCCGTCCTGGCTCCGAGGCCGCGTGTCACCCCATGCAGGGAAGGTCAGTGCCCGATCTGGTGTAGTAGCTGCGAGACCGGCATTTTCAGAGCTTTGGCGATACGTGCCAAGGTGATGATCGTCGCGCGGCGCGATCCGTCTTCCACTCCGCGCAGCATGTTGCGCTCGACGCCGGCCTCGAGACCCAGGGCCCGCTGACTGAGGCCCAGTTCCTCGCGGCGGGTCGTGATCGCTTCTCCGAGAGCGCGTAGCAACGCGGGTTCGTCGATGTCGACGGCCATGACGGCTCCTCCTCCCCCGTCGCCCGCCAGGTCGGCGGACGCACTCGGCGTGGCTGAGCCTACCGGCGAGGTCGCCGCATACGGCAGTGCGACGGCGGTGCGCCCGGTCGGCGCGGGACAGCTGCTCACTGCGCGGGTTTCACGATCGTCAGGGTCAGCTGGTCGTCGTCGATGTGCTCGTCGAACTCCTCGATGGCCAGCCAGTGGTCGCAGACGTACTGGTCGCGCTCGGAATCGTCCATCGCTGCCCACTGCTCGGGCAGCGGGCCGACGTAGCGCTGCACCCGGCGGACCAGATACGACCGCTCGACAACCTCGGTGCGCGCCAGCTCGGGCATCGCTTGCTCGACCAGCCCGACGAGGGCCGCGGCCGCGTCATGTTCAGCGTCGACACTGCCTGCGAGGTCGCAGGCTTGGCGCCACTGCTCGATGCTTGCGGCGATCGCTCGCGCATGACTACTCATCGGTGTTGCCGCGCAGTTGTTTTCGGTGGTCGTTGCCATGTGCTGCTCCTTCTTGCTCCGTGCCTTGATGGTTGCTTATAGGCTACCGCTAATGGTAGTCTATAGGCAACCACTAAGGATGGAATGAGCGAGGAAGCGACGATCATGGGGCACATCATCTCGAAGACAGCGGAACACCGTCCGGCGCTGCGCCGCAGACGATTCCGCCACGACAACCCGACCGCGCTGGACTTGTTCTCGGGATTCGGCGGATTCACCCAGGGCATCGAGGCCGCCGGATTCGACACCATCGTCGGGGCCAACCACAACCGCTACAAGGTCGAGGTACACGAGGCCAACCACCCGCACGTCGAGCACTGGATCGCCGATCTGATCAACACCGACTCCGACACCTACCACTCGGTGCGTGAACTCCCGGCGGCCGACCTGCTGGTCGCGGGGGTGACCTGCACCAACCACTCCCAGGCCAACACCCAACGTGCCTACGAACAGGGTCTGACGTTGTTCGACCTCGACGACCCCGAGTTCGAGGAACGCGCCACCCGGTCCGAGCGGGACCGCGCCACGGCCAACTGCGTGCTGCACTACGCCGATCAGCACCACCCGCTGCTGATCCTGGTCGAATGCACCACCGAGTTGCAGTCCTGGGGACCAGCGGTCCCCGGCCGACGCAAGGTCGGCGATGGCTCGACGTATCGGTGGTGGCTGCGCGAGATCACCAAGCTCGGCTACGAGCACAAGGTGCTCTACCTCAACTCGATGTTCTTCGGCGTCCCCCAGAGCCGGGACCGGCTCTACATCGTGTTCTGGGACCGCGCACTGCCCGCCCCCGACCTCGACCATCGCCCCCAGGCGTGGTGCGGCCCCTGCGATGAGGCCGTCGAGGCGATGTGGGCGTGGAAGACCGGCGTGCCCGCCAGCGGATCGGTGCGCTACGGCAAGCAGTACAACTACCGCTGCCCGCGCTGCTTCGGTGAGGTCTCCCCCACCACCACACCGTCGTTGACGGCCCTGGACCTCAGCCACCTGGGCACCCGCATCGGCGAGCGGACCAAACCGCTGGCCCCGGCGACCATGGCCCGCGCGGAGCGGTGCCGCCAGAAGTTCGCCGAGTTCCCCACTGTGCTGATGCCGGCCAAGGCCCAGCGCGGCGTGGAACGTCATCCGCTGCAACCGATGGCCACCCAGACCTCGCAGCAAGAGACCGCGCTGCTCAGTACTGGCGCCATCATGGTCGCGGCCGGAAACACCTTCGAGCGCCCCGGATCGCAGTGCCGGACCCGGACCCTGGGTCAACCGTTGTGGACCCAGCCCGCCACCAACACGACCGGCCTGCTCACTCCCCCGGTCGCCATGGCCATCAACAACTTCCAGGGCGCACCACGCGGCCTCGACGAGGCCCTGCCCACCCAGGGCGGCTCGGAAACGCTGAGCGTCGTGTCCTCGGGTGTGGTGCCCTTCCGCAAGCACACCACCCCGACCAGCCACGCCCAGGCCATGCCGACAGTCACCGCCGAACAGACCCCGGGCCTGCTCACCGCGACCGGCGACCCCGCCCTACTCGCAGGCTGGTTCAAACAGAACGGCAGCACCGGCACCGAGACCGCCGCGCACCCGCTCACCGACCCACTGGGCACCCTGACCAGCCGCGACACCACCGCCCTGCTGGCCTCCCACTGGCGCGACGCCCTCGCCGAGATCCCGCTCGATGAGTGCTTCTTCCGCATGATGACCCCGCACGAGGTCGGCCGCGGCTGCGGATTCGACCCCGACTTCGGCGACCACAAAGGCACCTTCACCGTGTGGGGCAAAGGCCGCGACCAGATCGACGGCTACGGCAACGCCGTCACCCCACCCGTGCCGCTGTGGATCGGCACCCGCCTACGCGAAGTCCTGCACCCCACCAGCGGATGACGGCGTCGACCGCCCCGGCACACCGTGACCCCTGTGCCGGGGCATCCGGCCCAGTCCGGACGGACGGGCCGCGCTCGGACAGCTCGGAAAGCCTCACCGATCACACCCGTTGCTATTATTGCTGCATGATCGACGCTGGCCGGTGGGGCGCGATCCGCGACCTGGCGGATCGCCAGTTCGGCCTGTTCACCGCCGCCCAAGCCCGCAACCTCGGCGTCGCGCCGTACGTCCTGGCTCGCCTCGCCGCGCGCGAGGCCATCGTTCGGGTCCACCACGGCGTCTACGAGCTCCCCGAGTCCTCGGCCTGGACGACCCTCGGTGACTGGGCGGCACAGTGGTTGGCGCTGCACCCGGCCGCCGACATCGAGGAACGACGAGCACGCCCCGACAGCGTCGTGAGCCACGCCGCCGCCGCCCAGGTCCTGCGCCTGGGCACGATCACCGCATCCGGGCTCGAGCTGAGCAGCCCACACCGCATCAACGTCCGCGACCCGTCGGTGCGCACCTGGCGCCGGCCGATCGGTGACCGCGGCCGCGACTGGGACCTCGTCGATGGGCTGCCGGTGACCACACCCGCGCGCACCATGGTCGACCTGCTCCTCACCCATGGCGACGGCGGACACCTCGGAACCGCGCTACACACCTGCCTGACCGAGTCGCTGGTCGACGCCGACGAGCTGATCGCAGCGTGCGACCGGGCCGCACCGCGCTGGAACTACGCCTCGGGTGCTGAGCTGTTCGCTTCGCTGCTCGATCAGGCCCAGATGCCGGCCGAACCGGTGCTGGTCGGCTGATGGCGTATGCGTCCGAGGAGGCCTTCCGCGCCGGGCTGAAAGCCCGCCTGTCCGCCGAAGCGCGGACGAGCAGGTTCAGTCGCGACGAGCTCGCTCAGACCGTGACCCTCCAGTTGTTCCTGGCCCGGCTGTTCCGCTCCCCCGACGCCGACCAGTGGATCCTCACCGGCGGCACCGCCCTGCAATTCCGGGCGCCGACCCAGGCCCGCCCCACCGCCGACGCCGATCTCGCCACCCGCCTCGACGCCGAACACATGCAGCACTCGCTGCGCCAGGCCGCCCACCCCGCACCGGGCGACTTCGGCGAGTTCGACATCACCATCACCGCGACCCGCAGCCCCGGCTTGTTCGCCGGACGTATCCGCTACAACATTGCCGGACAACGGTTCTCCGACGCCACGCTCGACCTTGCCACCCACCGGGAGATGCTGCTACCGCCCGAGACGATCAGCCCGCGCCCGGTGCTCGCGCTCGACGAACTCGACCCCATGCCCGTGATCCGGATGCAGGCCGCCGCCGAAGCGGTCGCCGACAAGGTCGCGGCCCTCTATGAGCTGCACGGACCTCACGGCGACAGCCCCTCGACCCGCGCCCACGATCTGGTCGACCTCGTCATCCTCGCCCGCACCCAGTCGTTCGATGCCGAGCAGCTGCGCGCCGCGATCCGCCACCAAGAACAGCGCCGCGACCTGACGGTTCCGGTCCCGTTGGTCCTGCCCAACCCGACCTGGGAACGTGACTACCCCCAACGCGCCGCGCACAGCGGCTTGCCGGCGCACCTGCACCAGGCCGACGCCGCGCTCGCGGCCGCCAACAGCCTCATCGAACCGATCCGGACGGACGCGACTGGGAACGGTCAGTGGAACCCCGACGACGGTGCGTGGACCTCGCAGAGAACGCGCTCGATCGGAGAACTGCTCGGCGACACCCGCGCCCCACGCTCGGCGCCGAGCACACCCGCACCCGAGACATCCAGTGGGACGTCGGCACCGAGGGTGGAACGTTGGGTGGAACGTTCCCGGGATCACGGACCCGAGCTTTAGATTTGACCAGCGCGCCCGGCGCAAAGCGGGCAGCGCGCAGCGAAGGCAGGAGGACGCGATGCGTGATGTGCTCGGTGAGTGGTACCTCGCCGATGGCGACGATGAGCGCCGCGATTTCGTCACTAAGGCCAGAATTGTGCTGGATGCCAACGTCTTACTGGACCTGTACCGGATATCGAAAGAGTCCCGCGAGAAGATCCTCGCCCAGCTCGAACGGGACGAGATCCGGCCCCGCCTCTTCCTTCCCTACCGCGCCGGCCTCGAATACCACCGTCGACGACTGACTGTCGCAGCAGAACACGCCAAGCAATACACCAGAGCGACGAACATCATCTCGGGAGTCAAGGGCAGAGGCGTCAGTAGTCAGCTCCTGCAGGAACTTCGCGCGGCTATCAGGGAAGTCAAGGACGCCGGAGTGCAGAAACGACTACTCGACGCGGCGGACACGGCATTCAAGGAAGCCGCGACTACCGTCGGCGAAGCGATACGGGCAGAGCGAGAGTCGAACATCCTCCACCCCAGTCAAATTCAGACAGATGACCCAATCCGGGATCGTATCGAGAAGCTGTTCACCGATGCCGGTCAGATCGGTCGTCGGCGGATATCGACCGACCTCCAGGCACGAGAGGACCAAGCGCGTGCTCGGCTCGCCGCTGCCATGCCCCCCGGGACCGGAGTCGATGAGTCCAAACGCGACGGCGGAATCGGAGACCCGCTCATCTGGATGGAGATGATGGACCTGGCCAAAACTGACAAGCAGAACGTGTTGTTCGTGAGCAACGACATGAAGGCAGACTGGCGTCAAATCGTCGATGACAAGGACTTCGGGCCCCTACCCGACCTTCAGCGTGAGTTCGCTGACGAGACCGGCCACCGCTACCACCACGTCAGCTCTGACACCTTCCTCGAAGACCTCAACAAATACTTGGAAGCCGGCGTCGACGACGACGTGATTGACGAGGTTAAGCATGCACGGACCTATTCTCCGCACATTTGGATAGCGGCGGACCAGTCATCATCGGTCCCGACAATTGAACAACTGAGACGTCTTCAAAACCAGCTCGACACAGGAGGTCTCAAGGAGGCGCTACTCCGGGCTGCCACCCAATTGGCCGACCTCGGGACGTCCGCAGAGTTCCAAAACTACCGGAGAATGCTGGGCGCCCTCGACCCGGAACGTGCAGCGGCCGACGAAGACGACCCCGAAGCCGAAGATGACCCCGAAGCCGACCAGGGAAAGTCGCCCACAGAGGATTGATGACAGGGCCCACCGTCAACTCGGTTGCGCTTGTCGGTAGATCGGGCAGCCGCACGAGGTGTTGCAGGCGAAGCTCCAGGTGGGGTGGGCGGCGTGGGTGTGTACTCCCCAGGGGTGCCCGCATTCGCAGTCGGGGAAGAACTGTCGGTCCCAGCGGTCGCAGAGGTCTTCGACGGTCAGCGTTCCCGATGGGTAGCCCACGGCGCCTCGGAAGCCGACGCACTGGTATTTCGACCAGGTGGGGTCGACCTCGACCGGGCAGCCGAGGTAGCCCAGGTCGTGGTTGATGACCAGCCCGTAGTCGAAGGTGTTCTGCCCGCAGCGCCCACACCAGTCCTCACCGGTCGGTACGGGTTGGCCGTCGGGGCGCCCGGCGCGACGCTGCTCCCACAGCTGGCGCAGGGTCGCGATTTCGGCCTCGAGGCGCCGTTGCTCTTCGATGCGCTCGGCGGTGCCGTCGAGCAGATCGAGCAGGTCGATGTCGTCGTGGTCGGATGATGATGTGCGGCGCGCCATGGGGTGTCCTCTCAGGTGGCGTCGTGGGGCGTCAGTTGGCGGCGTAGATCGGTGTGCAGGTCAGGAACAGGCATTCGCGGTTCGCGTCATCGGCCAGGACGATCCCGATACCGGTGGTGAGGATTTCGGCGAGACCAAGCGCCCACTGGGACCACGTCAGATCGACCATGGCGTGCACGTCCTCGATGGGCACGAGCTCAGGATGTCCGCTCTGGAGCACGTTGGTAGCGCGGATGATCTCGCGTGCGCTTGGGCTGGCGGCGATGTTGCTGTAGCTCCACGACATGCGAGGCTCCCTTTGTGTCGAATGTTGCTGTGGTGGTGCATCTTCTGAGCGTCTAACCCGCCGTAGTGCTGCACCTTATAGGGTTCACAATATGCACCCTATGGGGTGCAGTCAAGTCATGACCACAACCACTCTCCCGACGACGCCGACCGCGCCGTCCTCGCAGGGCCTACAGCTCGACATGTTCGCCGAGGCGGCACGCGATGAGCGTGCGCACGCCGAGCGCACAACTGGTGTCCCTCGCTTGTATGCCCTGCGGTGCACCACGATTGCCGACTACGAGCACGCGATGACGCAGTGGAGGAAGGCGTGGCCTGATCTCGCCTGCCTGCGCGACTCGCACGGCTGGCACGTCGCGATCGGTGAGTACGCGAGCAGTCGCGAACCGACCGACACGTGCATCCCGATCACCCTGCAAACCGACCTCCGATGCAACCGGGCATCGCACCGCGGTTGCCTGTGCGTGGGTGATCTGGTCTCGCGCAGCTTCTGCCGAGGCTGCGGCTGGCACTCCGAGGTCGTCGGCGACGACACCGACGCGGCGCTGCTGGGCCTGGATCACTGCTTCCCGGGATGGCGCGACGACCCGATCGTGCCCTCGGCGCCCTACGACGACGGACCCAAGCGCCGCACCCGCATCAACTGGAAACCACCGTCACCGAGCTACACGGCACCGAACGACCGCAGGGCTACCCGATGATCACCCGACGGGGACCGCACGGGTGGCGGGCGGTGCCAGGCCGGTCGTTGTGGGGAGGCTACGACGTCGCCGCCGAAACGCTCGGCCGATGACCGACACCACCGATCGAGCCGTGCCCGGCCTGCGTACCGGGCACGGCACGCACTCGCCCTCCCCCGGCTCTGGCAAGCTCGACACCACACAACCACCCACCGCCCCGAGAGGCCCGAATCCATGTCGAGCGAACCGTCCGCCATCAGCGTCGACGAGACCGCCGTCATGACCGCCGTCGGAGCAGCGATCGTCGCCCGCCGCACCGAACTCAAGATCAGCCAGCAAGCACTGGCGCGCACCGTCGGCACCAGCCGGACCTTCCTGCGCGGCATCGAGGCCGGTGAGCGCGCACCGACCGTGGTCACACTCACCCGGATCGCTCGCGCCCTGCACACCACACCCAGCGCACTGATCACCACCATCCGCTGACCCGGCCCCGCCACTCTCAACGCCGCCAGCTGCCATCCCACGAGGGCCAGAGCCCTCTTGCCTACCGGCGCAGCCACGCAACTCCCTGCAATTCCAAGGTATTCGTTGCGCGTTTCTGTGGAGATTTTCGAACGCATAAAAAGAATCCCGGAATAGACGAGGTGAAGGGCATTCAAAGGGCCCCCTAACAGCATGTCTCGGTGCATTTCTGTGAAAGCTGAAATACGTTGCAGCCCTTGCATATACAGCCCATTAGGTATAGAATAGAAGAAAGCAAACAGCCACCGAAAGAAAGGTTTCAGAAATGACGATCACCGTGTACACCAAGCCCGCCTGCGTCCAGTGCCACGCCACCTACACGGCGTTGGACAAGCAGGGCCTGACCTACCAGGTGGTCGACATCAGTACCGACGACGACGCCCGCGACTACGTGATGAGCCTGGGCTACCAGCAGGCCCCGGTCGTAGTTGCCGGTGACACGCACTGGTCGGGGTTCCGCCCCGACCGGGTGAAGGCGCTCGCCGAACGGGATTTGTTGTCATCCGATGCAACATTGGCCGGGTAAGAGGGCCTGCTTTCTAGCAGGGAAGATGCGCCCGTGGTTGCGAGAAGGTCGCGAACAACAGGCCCAGGCCACTGGGCTTTCCCATGCATCTATGTTGCATCTGATACAACTCACGTGTGACAAGTGACGACGTCGTCCGCGGTCGAGCGGAGTTAGCCCGCAATGTTGTGCAGCTGGATCCGGAACGGGCGATGTTCGACGCGATGGTTGACGGGTGGGCTCAGCAGCAGCGGGCAAAGTTCCTGCGCGAGTCGACGATCGGTCCTCGAACGCGGCTGGTTCGCCGCTTCGCCGCTTCGCCGAGTTCACTGGACTGTATCCGTGGCAGTGGACCCCAGAGGAGGGCGAAGCATGGATCAGTCATCTCCGATCGAGCCCAACCCCACTTCGGTTGTCCACTGTCCGCGGCTACGAGGTGGACATCGGCCTGTTCTGTGCCTACCTGGTCGATGCCCGCTACAACTGGGCTACTGAATGCATTGCTCAGTTCGGTTGCGCGCCCGTGCAGGTCTTCCACGAAGACAACTCCATCATCCACGTCGGTGAGTACGAAGGTGATCCTGGTCGACGACCGCTGACCTACGACGAGGTCCAGGCGCTGTTCGATGCCGCGGACGCACGGGTCGCGCAGATCCGATCTCGCGGCCGGAAAGGAGCGATACCGGCGCTGCGCGACGCCGTAGCACTGAAGTACTGCTACGCCTACGGCTTACGCCGGCAGGAGGTTTCCCGCAGCGATGTCGTTGATCTTCGCAGGAACTCGAAGTTCCCGGCCTTCGGCCGGTTCGGGGCGCTGACCGTGCGGCACGGCAAAGCGTCCCGGGGCGGCCCGCCCAAACGCCGCACCGTGCTCACGGTGCCGGAGATGAGCTGGATCGTGGACATCCTCGACCACTACCTGACCGACGTGCGCAGCGAGCTCGACCACACCGGGCACCCAGCGCTGTTTCTCACCGAACGCGGTAGCCGACTGGGAGTGCGCGCACTCAACACCGCCTTCGCCACCGCTCGAGACGCCGCAGGAATCGACCCGACCCTCGACCTCCACTCGCTGCGCCACTCCTACGTCACGCATCTGGTGGAGTTCGACTACCCCGAACGATTCATCCAGGAGCAAGTCGGCCACGCATTCTCCTCGACCACGGCGGTCTACATCGGGGTCAGCAACGAGTACCGCAACGGACTGCTTATGCAGTCCATCCACGCCCGATACGGCCACCTCCTCAATGACGGGACCCCGACATGAAGCAGATTGACTACACGTGGCATCTGCGAGCCAGGATGGCCGCCCACGGCATGTACTCGACCACCGATCTGCAACCGCACCTCGCTGACCGCGGGATCACACTCTCCCGCGAACAGGTTTACCGGCTGGTGACAGGGCAGCCGCAACGACTGAGCATGCACACCCTGGTGGCCCTGTGCGACATCCTCGAGTGCACCCCCAACGATCTGATCGAACCCCACATCGTCGACACCGCAGTTCGCAAGACTGCCGGCAAACCGGCAGGGGTCACACCGATCACCGCCCGTCGCACCACCATTCGACGACCGGGCACCGAGTCGTGAGTGTCGCCTCTCCGCCGACGTATCCCTGTTCGGACTGCGGCACCATCGCCCCGAGGTCCAAACGCACACCCGAAGGGGGAATTTGCCGGTCCTGCTACAACATCCGACGCCGCGAACCGTGCAGCAACTGTGGCAAGCACACCACCCCCAGCAGACGTACGCCCGCAGGCGATCCGCTATGCGGCCACTGTGCGCGTCCCAAACGCCGCTGCACCGGCTGCGGACAGATCGACCACATCAAGACCAGCGGTGAGGACGGCGAGCTGTGCCAGCGCTGCTACACCGCACCGGCGCGCCTGTGCGGACGCTGCAACAACCACGTGCCGATCGCGATCAGAGCTCGCCCCGGCGCCGTGGACCTGTGCCGGCGCTGCGCCACAGCACCCGAGGAGACGTGCAGACGTTGCGGACTGCTCCGTGAAGTGCACACCCGGTGGCCGTTGGGGCCAGTATGCGTGCGCTGCTATCGGCGAACTCTGTCGGAGTCGGCGTCCTGTGCCGACTGCGGCACCACCGCCGCACTCATCGGCAGAAATGCTGCCAGTCAACGCATCTGCGGTCCATGCGCGGACTCCGACCTGGACTATCGGTGCTCCACGTGCGGCGGAACGGGGCAACATCATTTCGCCCGAACCTGCCACCGCTGCTCGATCATCCGGCAGGCCCGGGACCTGCTCACCACACCCCAAGGGTCGATACCCGACAGCCTCGCCGAGTTGCCGACGTTCCTCGCCGCCCGTGGCCAGCCGCGCTCGACACTGCGGTGGCTGACCAAACCCGCGACCGCCCAGCTACTGAAGCCGCTGGCCTCCAGCGAACACCCCATGAGCCACACCGTGCTCGACCAGTGCCCGCCAGGGTGGGGACGCCACCACCTGCGCGAACTGCTTATCGACGCCGCCATACTTCCCGAACGCGATGAAGCCCTCGAACGGCTCGACACCTGGATCAACGAGACCGCCGCCACGCTGCCAACCCACCACAGCGCGCTGATCCGCCCCTACGGCCATTGGGCCATCCTGCGCCGCGCACGCCGCAGGTCCCGCCGTCGCCGGTTCACCCACGCCGCCGCCGACTCCGGCCGCAACAAGATTCGCGTCGCCATCACGCTTCTGACCCACCTCGACGAGCACGGCCACACCGTCGGCGACCTGACCCAACCGATGATCGATGCCTGGACCGACGGACAGCATCACCGCACCAACAACATCGCCGGGTTCATCACGTGGCTGACGCAACGCGGACTTGCCACCAACATATCGGTGACCCGCTACCCCACCCCACCGCCGTCGCAGACCGGCGACGAACGCACCCACCAACACGCCATCGCCGCGCTGCTGTCGGGCGACACGTCCGCTGACTTGCCCACCCGCATCGCCGGTCTACTCGTGCTGCTCTACGGCGCACGACTCCCCCAGGTGCAGAACCTCACCACCTCGTCGCTCACCCGCGACCAGGACCGCAGGTACGTGACGCTGGCACGCCACCCGATCGAGCTACCCGAGCGACTCGCTGAGCTGATCGACACCCTTGCCGGCACCGTCTGCGCCGACCCGCGCGCCTGCACCCGGGACGGCCGCGGATTCCACCTCTTCCGAGGCGGAATCGCCCATCACCCGTTGCACGTGAGAACCCTGAGCCGAAAGCTCACCACCGCAGGCATTCCCACCCGCGTCAGCCGCAACCACGCCCTGCTCGCGTTGGGCGCGGATTTACCCGCCGCGGTCCTGGCCACCCAGCTCGGACTGTGCTCCACGACCTCATCGCAGTGGGCGCAACTGGCCCAACGCGACTACACCGCCTACCTGCACAGCCACGACGCCGAGCACCCAGCCCCGCCGACCGACGTCCCGGTAGGCACAAGTCGCTCAGCGGCAGCACGTCGGGTCGAGGACCTGTCGTAAAGCTTGCAGAGCGTCGGCGTGGGCCCGGTAGTAGACGTTCATGCCGCGGCGCTGGGGCAGGACCATGCCGGCCTTCTTGAGTTGTCCGAGGTGGTGGCTGACCGTGGGCTCAGACAGTCCAACAGCAGTCGCCAGATCGCAGGTGCAGACCTCACCCGCGGCATCGGTGAGCAGGATCGACATCAACTTGATCCGGACTGGATCGGCAAGAGCTTTGAGCCGCAGCGCGATCTCCAGCGCCGCGGCGTCATCCAGCGCTGACGCCGAGACCGGTGCGCAACAGATGGGATCGGTCATGTCGATGACCGGAAGCGTCTTGGGCATGCACCCAATCCTACCCACTGTATTGACATATGTCGAAGAGGCGGGCACTCTGGGCGACGTCAGTAGTTCGATGTATGTCTCACAGGTGGAGGTAGTCATGTCGCGCATGCAGCTCGCGCTCAACGTCGATGATCTGGATCAGGCGGTCGAGTTCTACTCGAAGTTGTTCAATGTCGCACCGGCCAAGCGCAAGCCGGGTTATGCGAACTTCGCGGTCGCGGAGCCGTCGTTGAAGCTGGTGCTGCTGGAGAATCCGGGTAAGGGCGGCACGATCAACCATCTCGGTGTGGAGGTCGAGTCCAGCGATCAGGTGCACGCCGAGATCGCCCGGCTCAGCGGCGAAGGCCTATTCACCGAGGAGGAGATCAACGCCACGTGTTGTTTCGCCACTCAAGACAAGGTGTGGGTGACCGGTCCGGCAGGTGAAAAGTGGGAGGTCTACACGGTGCTGGCCGACTCCGAGACCTTCGGGTCCAGCCCAACGCTGTTGGCGGACAACGAGACCCCTGACTCTGATTCTGCGGTGTGCTGCGGTACTGCCGGCGCCGCGCAGCCCGGCCAGTCCACGGCGAGTGCGTCGACCGCTTGTTGCTGAGCGTCGTCCCCGCCGGTCGGCGGGCACCCCTGATGGTGCCCGCCGACCGGTTCAGGTGGTGTGGGTCAGGCGGGCGGTGAGGTCGGTGAGTCGAGCGGCGATGTCGTCGCGGATCAGGCGCATGCGCTCGACGCCGTCGATCCCGCGCAGGGAGGGTTCATCGGTTTCCCAGACCTCCACGACGGCCCCTTCTGGCGGTGCGACCTGCGCGGAGGTTCCCAGTACGACGGTCAGGTCCGCCTCGCGCATCAGATCGTCGGTGAGCTGGCGAGGGGTGTGGTCGCTGACGTCGACACCGGCCTCGGCGAGCACTTGAGCGGACAGCTCGTTGACGCGCTTGCCGATCGCGGCGTCGGTGCCGGCCGAGGAGGCGTTGATCGTTCCGTCGACCAGCGTGCTCGCCAAACCTTGGGCCATCACCGACTTGCCCCGATTACTCACGCACACAAACAGAACCGAGTGTGGTGCGCTCATCGCACACTCGAGGTGTCGTCGGCGGGCGCGATCTCGGCCAGCAGGTCGACCACGAGCGAACGAATCTGATCGCGAATCGGGCGCACGGCATCGATGCCTTTGCCGGCAGGGTCGTCCAGGGCCCAGTCGCGGTACCTGACGCCGGGAAAGACCGGGCAGGCGTCGCCGCACCCCATGGTGATGACCACGTCGGAGGATTCGACGGTGTCGGGGGTGAGGATCTTCGGTGATTGGTCGGAGATGTCGATACCGACCTCGGCCATTGCCTCGACAGCGGCGGAGTTGATGGCGTCGGCGGGGGCTGACCCCGCGGAACGAACCTCGACCCGACCGCCGCCCAGGGCGGTCAAGAACCCGGCGGCCATCTGAGAGCGGCCGGCGTTGTGGACGCAGACAAACAACACACTCGGTGTCTGTGCAGACATGGGAGCAGCTTCCTTTTTGGTGTGAGGGGGTTATGCGGGGCGAGGAGCGAACTCGTGGAGCAACCCCTGTACGCGGGTGTCGAGGTCGTCGCGAATTGCGCGCACCCGATCCAAGGGCAGGCCTTCGGGATCGGTGACTGTCCAGTCGAGGTACCGCTTGCCCGGATAGATGGGGCACGCATCACCGCAACCCATCGACACCACGACATCGGCGGCGGCGACGACATCGTCGGTCAGCGGTTTGGGGAAGTCGTTGCCCAGGTCGATCCCGATTTCGGTCATCGCCTCGACCACGGTGGGGTTGATCGAATGGACCGGCGCTGAACCCGCCGATCGGACATGGACGCGGCCGCCGGCCCGGTGGGTCAACAGACCTGCGGCCATCTGCGACCGGCCGGCATTGTGCACACACACGAACAACACCTCGGGCACGTCTTTGGCGATCGCCCCGTCCGATTGCGCCAGTGCGCGCAACCGGTCGGCAGCGAACCGGCTCGCCAACGAGGTCAGATGCGCCTGTACCCGCGAGGTGCGGCGCAGTGCCGCATACGACTCGAAAACGCAGCGCTCCACCGTCTGCCGCGACACCACACCCTCGTACTTCGCGGCCAAATCCGCGGCAATACGACCGAGCACGACATGCGGCATGAGCAGTTCGGGCTGTGCGCGATGCTCCCCTGCCGCCAGGCGCTGATCCAGGGTCGAGTCGTCCATCACCGTGCCTCCGTGACCAAGCCCGGCTGAGCTGTCGACTGCGGGGCGGTGAAGCGTTTACGCAACGCCAGCGAGACGTACACCAATCCCACGAGGACCGGCACCTCGATCAGCGGCCCCACCACCCCGGCCAGGGCTTGGCCCGAGGTGGCCCCATACGTTGCGATCGCGACCGCTATAGCCAGTTCGAAGTTGTTGCCCGCGGCGGTGAACGCCAGCGTGGTGGTGCGTTCATACCCGAGCTTCATAGCAGCGCCGAACGCGTACCCGCCGCCCCACATCACCGCGAAGTACACCAGCAACGGAATTGCGATCCGGACCACGTCGAGAGGCTGTGACGTGATCTGATCACCCTGCAGGGCAAAGAGAATCACGATGGTGAACAGCAACCCGTACAACGCCCACGGACTGATCTTGGGAATGAACCGCGACTCATACCAGTCGCGTCCCTTGCTCCGCTCCCCCAGATACCGGGACAGGAACCCGGCGACCAGTGGGATACCCAGGAAGATCAGCACCGATTTGGCGATCTGCCACGGCGAGGCGTCGATCGTTGTCTGTTCCAGACCCAGCCAGCCCGGCAGCACCGAGAGGTAGAACCAGCCCAGGACCGCGAACATCACGACCTGGAACACCGAGTTGATCGCCACCAACACGGCCGCCGCTTCACGGTCACCGCACGCCAGGTCGTTCCAGATGATGACCATCGCGATGCACCGCGCCAACCCGACGATGATCAACCCGGTGCGGTACTCAGGCAGGTCGGCCAGGAAGATCCAGGCCAGCGCGAACATCAACGCCGGGCCGACAACCCAGTTCAGAACCAGCGACCCGATGAGCAGACGCTTGTCCCCCGTCACGGTGTCGAGGCGGTCGTAGCGAACCTTCGCCAGCACCGGATACATCATGATCAGCAGGCCGATCGCGATGGGCAGCGAGACACCATCGACCGAGATGGCCGAGAGCGCATCGTTCAGGCCGGGAATCAGCCGGCCCAGGAGTAGCCCGGCGACCATCGCCACCCCGATCCACACCGGCAAGAACCGGTCCAGGGTGGACAGCCTGCCGACGACCGCGGGATGCTCTGGTGTGTTCGTAGCGGTACTCACGCGGTCACCAACGTGTCTGCGGTGGGATCCGCTGAACTCAGAATCGACGAAAGCTGCTGCAACGCAGCAGGAACAACCCAGTAATACACCCACGTTCCCCGGCGCTCGCAGTCCAACAAACCCGCCTGCCGCAACACCTTCAGATGATGGGAAATGGTGGGTTGGGACAGATCGAACGATTCCGAGATGTCACACACGCAGGCCTCCCCGCCGGCATGGCTGGCCACCAAGCTCAGCAACCGCAGCCGCACCGGATCACCCATCGCCTTGAACATGCGCGCGAGCCCCACTGTCGCATCGGCACTGAGCGGTTCCTGCACCAACGGCGTGCAACACGCCTCACCTGCCACGACAGGCAACTCGTTCTGTTTCGACATGCGTCTATATTGACAGACCTCGAACTGCCGAACAAATGAACATCGGCTGAACGCCAACCGCGTCGCCGCCGCTCTCGCGCGGCGGTCACCTCCCGCCCGAGGCGTGGCGGCCACGGCCGCACGAAGAACGCCGTTCCTGACCCGCCGATTGTTCTACGCCCTGACCTGCGCGGCAAGAGACTCCGACCGACCCGCTGCCACGCGCTGCGCTCCGATCGCGGCACCGGGCCGCTCTCCGCTCCTGACGCATCCGGCCAGCGCGCAGAAGCGGTCAAATATCAGGAAAGGCCACACCCGACCGGACGCCGAAGAGTGTGGGTCTGATGTCGAGCGAACGACGTTGCGGCTGAGGCAAAATTGACAATTCAAGTACGAAAACAGTTGTACGACAAGCAGATACGATGTATCATCGAGTAATGACGGTGAGGCCAAAGACCAATATCGCGCCGACGAATATTGCCTCTCCGCCAGCCACCGCAGCCTGACCCGCCAGTCCCTCAGAAACGGGTGTCGCACTTGCCGTCGACGACACCCACCAGCACACCGACCAAGGAGACCGAGGATGAGCCGTCCATCCACCACCAGCGCCACCAGCGCCACCAACGCCACCAACGCCACCAACGCCACCAACGCCACCAACGCCACCAACGCCACCAACGCCACCAACGCCACCAACGCCACCAACGCCACCAACGCCACCAACGCCACCAACGCCACCAACGCCACCAACGCCACCAACGCCACCAACGCCACCAACGCCACCAACGCCACCAACGCCACCAACGACCACACCCAGTGGGCCTTCGGTGGCCTCGCGATCGCCACCGACAACGCCTCACTGTGGGCAACCCAAGCCGCAGCGGATCCCGCCGACACCTCCGCACCCCAGGTGCAGGCCACGCTCGCCGACGTCGAGGGCGATCTTGTCGTCTCCATCGCCGTTCCCGACGGCCTTACCTTCGTGGCCAACTTCGACGAGGGCGTCATCCAGATCACCATGGCCAACATCCATTCGGACTGCTGCCAGAGGTGCGGGGAACACTTCAGCGATCCGCACGCACCGGAATGCGAGATCGGCGCCGCCGAAGAGGCCGCGCTCGCCGCCCAGGACGACACCGCCATGCTCGCCGCCCTCGAGGCCCGCGCCGAACGGCGGCTGCGATGAGCTACAGCCTCGACGCAGCCCTCACCGACATCACGGCCGCCACCGGGTTGGTGTTCACCCGCACGACCTTCGGCTCGCAGCGCAGCGGGCACCTCGCCTACACCCGCACGCGCGATGCCGTGGTAATCATCGACAACGACTGGCAGGCGCTCATCGACAACGGCGCCGGCGTTTTCGTGCCGAGCAACCCGCACCGCCCGCCCGTCCACTCGATCGTCATCGCCGTCTACGCAGACGGTGACCTCACCCGCCTCCCGCTCACGGAGGTGAACACCCGCCTCGCCGACATCGCTGTGCTTCCCCACCTGCTCGACCAGGCCCTCGAACTGGCCGAGCGCGCCCGCCGAGAGTACGGCCACTACCTCAACTACGACTACGACGGCCGCGGCGACACCGAACGCCGCCGCCAGGTGATCTGACCCGTGCCCGCCGAGACCCCACCCGACCCGTCGGTGAGCGCAGCCCACCACGACGACGTAGCGCTCACCGACGGCCACGGGTGGGCCAGCGACACCGGTCACGCCGAGGTCCTGTTCCTCTCGGCGCTGCTGTGGGCCACACCCGCCCACCACGACGACCTCGCCGACGTCGTCGGCATGGTCCGCGCCGAGGACTTCTACGTACCCGCCCACGGCGAACTGTTCACGATCATCGCCGAACTCATCGCCGACGGCGCCCACCGCGCGCACGACTCCACCACCGTTGCCCACGAACTACGCCGCCAAGGACGTGCGGCCACCCTCGGCGCCGAGCACCTCACCCGTGCGCTCGTCGCGGCGACCGCCGCCGGCGCCGACGGCATCCAAGCCCGCCACTACGCGGCGATGGTCGTCGCCGATGCCTACCGCCGCCGCTACCGCGCCGCCGGAGACGGCATCACCCACGCCGCCGACCACCTCCCCGAAGCCGAACTGTGGGACTACATGTGCGCCCACGGCATTGCCCTGCGCGAGCACCGCACCCGCCTGTCCGCCCTGCGCCCGAACTGAGCGAAAGGAACACCGCCATGCCCACCGACACCGACACCCGATACCCGGCCGCCGAGCTCGCCAAGCTCCACGCCGACGCCTACACCCTGCGCCACGTCGACAACCTCACCTGGGACCAAGTCGCCACCGCCCTCGACGAACCCGTCGCCGTGGTCAAGGACTGGGCGCAGACCTACATCGACCGCACCGACGCCGCCGCCGCCGAACGACAGATGTCGCTGTTCGACTGACCCCTGCCCGCACCGACCCTCGTCGCCTCGTTCGGAGCTCGCCCATGCGCACCCGCGCCCGTTTCGCTTCCCGCACCGTGCTGCGCCTCGCGCTGCTCGCCGCACCGTCGCGGCAGCCTTCGCGGCTCTCAGCGGCGTCGTCGACGCCCTCCCCGCCCCCGCCGACCTCTGGACACGTGCGACCACTGTTGCCGAGCCGTCGCGATCCTCAGCCGACACCACGCCCGCAGTAGTCACCCGTGTCGTCGACGGTGACACGATCGTCGTCGACACCGACACCGATCCCGCGCTCACCGTGCGCCTGCTCGGCATCGACACCCCCGAGGTCCGCAAACCCCACACCCCGGTCCAACCGTGTGGCCCACAAGCCAGCGACCGCACCCGCGCACTCGCCGCCTCCGGCACCGCCGTGCGCCTCGAGTACGACCCTACCCAAGACCACACCGACCGCTACGGCCGCGCCCTGGCCTACGTCTGGATCGGCGACACCATGCTCAACCACACACTCGTCGCCGAAGGGTGGGCACGCACCTACGTCTACAACCACCAACCCGGCCGCCACGCCGACGCCCTCGACGCCGCCCAGCGCGACGCGCAGGCAGCCCGAGCAGGCGTCTGGGGACAGTGCCCGCGATAATCCGATCCTCAGGCGCGCACAGGCGCGGGCACCAGCAGCGGTGCCGCCATGGTGATCCACCGTCCGGTCCGCACGCGATGGGTCACCGCGAGCGCGATCACGCTCACCGCGGCGATACCCAGCAACACCCAGAAGGCGACTGTGTAGCCCTCACAGATGTTGTATGCGGCGTGCGTCAGAGCGAACGCGATGACCAGTCGGTAGTCGCGCCAGCGCCAGATCATGTAGGCCGACACTGTCGCCCACAAAACCATCCCAATGGCGAGACCGAGCTCGTAGTACACGTGGTACGCCAGCCGCATCGGGACGAGCACGCACAGCGCCGCGATTGGGCCGGCCCCTGTGGGACGTAGCCACATCGCGAGCGCCGCGATCGGGACCGCGACAACAAACACTTCCTCACTGAACCCGGCGCGCAGAGCCGCAAGGACTTCCGCCGCGGGTGGACGTGACGCCGTCGTGCTGGCGTCGACAGCAGACGACGGCTCCACAAAGACCTCGATGAGCCACCCGCTGCCCACGCTGGCGTACACGCTCAGCACGAACACGCTCACGCACGCCAGATAGGTCGACGGCGACAGCGGCGCGCGACGCGTCCACCTCGGCCAGGACCACCACGGACGCCACTCAGCCCCTCCAAGAAGTGGGATCGCGATGACGAACACGAGAGCCGCGAAGACAATCAACGACCAAAGTTCTATGTCAGCGGCGCGCGAGTACGGCTGGGTGGAGGCGCCCTCGCCGAAGCGTTCGATCGAGGTGTAGATACCCCGTCCGAATGCGATCAGATAGGACGCAGCAGCGACGACAAGCGCGGCCACACGTGACGCGATGAATTGCCAACGTACTTGCCGTGTCGGTGCGTCCGAGACTTCAAGCATCGGCTACTCCATCTGGGTCGGGAGGATACGGCGAGGTGCGGTGACGACCCTCTCACTTTGAGCGCCCGGCACTAACACAAGGCGGAGGTCGGTGTCAGAACAGGCCGAGCTGGTCGGCGGGTGTGGACGGCACGGGTTGGAACAGTCGGTGTGCCTGTTCGGGGTCGCCGCCGTCGCGTAGGTAGGTGCGCAGCATGATCGAGCGTGCGGCGCGGTCTATGGCGGTGGTTGGTCGTGATCCGCGGTGGCGGCCGAGACCGACGGCGTAGGTGAGGTTGTTGGTTTGGGTGCCGATGCGCACGTGTGCGGAATCGACGCGCACGCATAGCGGTTCGTTGCAGTAGTGCTCGCCGATGTCGGCGGCGTCGGCGCCCAGGTCGGGGTGTACCAGCAGCAGCGCGAAACGGTGTGCGCTGATCGCCCGTTGGCGGTTGTTGCGGCGGAAGGTGAATCGGCCGTAGCCGTCTGGTGAGCTGATCGCGCCGATCCAGTACCAGCAGCCGCGGGGCGTGAGGACGACGTGCTGCCAGAAGTGTTGCTCGGCGCGAGCATCGGGCATCAGTGTCGGGTCGGTGACCACACCCGGCGACGGCGTCGTGGTGCCGACCGTCAGGTGGGCGGTCGGCACCGCGAACAGACGGAGTTGATCGTGGTCGGGGTCGACACTCATGGCCGAACCGTAGAACGCTAGGCCGACATCACCCCGGGATCGGATGGCTGCTCGGTGCGCGCCTCATCGGCGGCCGCGTCCGGTGTGGC